>NZ_BAAALD010000034.1:52496-74830 GCF_039528095.1 Kitasatospora arboriphila | reverse complement strand
ACCTCTGGGTTATGAGCCCAGCGAGCTACCGAGCTGCTCCACCCCGCGTCGGTGAACCCAACACTACGTGACGGACGCGCGGAAGGGAAATCCGTTCCCCGCGGGGGCGCCGTCCACGCCCCCGGTCACTCCGGCAGCGGAGGGCGGGCGGGTTGCCGGGCGCGCCGGGCGCGGGCCCACACCGCCAGGCAGACCAGGGCCGCGAAGGCGGGCACCATGACCAGCCCGTAGATCAGCAGGAAGCCGTCCGTGCCCAGACCCGCGGCGCCGTTCCACACCCCGTGCAGGCCGATCGCCGCGGCCAGGCCCACCGGGGCGGCGAGCCGGGAGAGCCAGCGCCGCCCGGTGGTGAGGGTGATCGCCACCCCGAGGCCGGTCAGCGCGGTGAACAGCGGGTGCGCGAAGGGCGACAGCAGCGCCCGCAGCACGAAGGTGTGCACGGTGGAGTCGAAGTCGCGCAGGGTCGGCGGCTCGCCGAGACCGATGGAGTCCAACCGGGACTGCTGGTCGTCGGTGAAGGCGCGGCCCAGGTAGAGGGCGTTCTCGGTGAAGGCGAAGCCGCAGGCCGTGATCGCGCCGAGGACGAGGCCGGCGGCCAGCGTCCGCGGGCTGGAGCGGGCCCGCGGATGCGCCCGGTCACCCGGCGCGAGCAGCACCGGCGGGCGGAAGTACGGCAGCGGCCGCAGGTGCGGCCGTATCCGCGGCAGCGCGCCGCGCGGGCGGCGCGGCCGGGGGACGGCGGGCACCGGCGCGGGCGGGCCGGCCGTGTGCGGCCCCTCTGGGCCGGCCTCGGCGAGCAGCGCACAGCTGTGGTCCTGCCGGCAGCTGGGCCGCCTGCGGACGGGCAGCAGCAGCAGGAGGATCGCGGCGCCCTTGCAGAGCTCCTCGATCAGCGGGGTGGCGACCTCGGCGCCGAGCGTCTCGCCGCGGCTGCTGCCCTGGTGGGCGACCAGGAAGTCGCTGGCCCACCCGTTGGCGAGCAGGGCCACCGTGGTGGCCGCACAGGCGCCCCAGGCCAGGCAGAAGAGGGTGTGCCGCAGTGGGACGCGCGCGGTCTGGTTGAGCCAGGCCAGCGAGCCCAGCACGAAGGGCAGCGGCAGCAGGGCGAGCCCGAGCCCGACCAGCAGGCCGGTGGTGCCGGTCTGCCGCTGCACCAGGTGCAGGATCAGCACCCCGCTGCCGGCCAGCGCGAACGCGGCCAGCGAGGAGGAGAGCGCCGGGTAGTGCAGTGAGCGGTGCAGGGCCTCCAGCCGCGCCCAGTGCGGCAGCAGGCGGCGGACCGCGCCGGCCCGGGGCCCCGGGATGGTCCGGGTGCCGGCGGGGGTCGCGGGCGGTTCGTCGGCGGCAGTGCGGGCCGTGGTGCTGGGGGACGGGCTGCCGCTGGGCGGACGGCTCACCCGGAAAGCGTAGGCGACGGCTCCGCCGGAGGGGGAGCCCCCGGGACGATCCGTGTGCCCGTCATCACTGCGGGTGACGTACCGTCAGCTCCCGGTGGCGGGGTGCCGCCACCGAGTCCGGCGGGAGTCCGCCGGGCGGATCAGCGGCGCCGGAAGAGCAGGTCGTGCACGACGTGCCCCTTGGCCAGGCCCGCCCGCTCGAACTTCGTCAGAGGCCGCCAGCCCGGGCGCGGCGCGTAACCGGGCACGCTGCCCGCCGGGCGCTCCTCGGGCTCCAGCCAGCCGCTGCCGTCGCCCTCGGGGTGGAGGTTCTCCAGCTCGTCCGAGGCGGAGAGCACGTCCAGCATCTGCTCCGCGTAGTGCTCCCAGTCGGTGGCGCAGTGCACCAGCGCGCCGGGCGCGAGCTTGGGCAGCACCAGCTCCAGGAAGTGCGGCTGGATCAGGCGGCGCTTGTGGTGCTTGGGCTTCGGCCACGGGTCGGCGAAGTAGACCCGCAGACCGGCCAGCGAGGCGTCCGGCAGCATGTCGCGGAGCAGGATCACCGCGTCGCCCGCGGCGAGCCGCACGTTGGGGGAGCCGTCGCGCTCCAGCATCTGCAGCAGGTTGCCGTGGCCGGGCGTGTGCACGTCGGCGGCCAGGATGCCGGACGACGGGTCGGCGGCGGCCATCGCAGCCGTGGTCTCGCCCATGCCGAAACCGATCTCCAGGGTGACCGGGAGGTCGCCGAAGAGCGCCGGCAGGTCGAGCGGGGTGCCGTCGATCGCCAGCCCGTACCGCTCCCACAGCCGGTCCAGGGCGTCCGCCTGGGCGTTGGTCATCCGGCCGCGGCGCGGCTGGAAGCTGCGGATGCGCCGCTCCCGGTGCTGGGCCTCGGTGGCCTTGTGCGGGTACATCGGCGCCGGGTACGCGGCCGGGGCGGCGGAGAGCCGGGCGGACGGGGACAGCTCGGGGCTGGGGGCGGTGGCAGTCACAATCGCCCCAGTCTACGAGGGTCCGCCGGCGGCCCGGCGTGGCCCGCGTCTCATCGCCCCGGCCCGGCCGCGTCCCGCCCGGGCGCCCCGCCGCCGGCCTCCAGCGCCGCCAGCGCCCGCCGGGCCACCTCACGGCCGATCGGCAGGGGGGCGGGGGGGGGCGGGGGGGGGGGGGGCGGCCCCCCCCCCCCCCCGGGCGCCCGCGCGGGCGGCGCCGGCGACGGCGTCCGCCCGGTCGGCCTTCACGACGATCACCGCCGGGTTGCCGGAGCCGCCGGGGAAGTGTGCGGACAGCACCCGCTGCGCGACCACGCTGGGCTGCTCCTTGACGAACAGGTCGGTCTGGGCGACGCCGCGGGCGTCCAGCGCGGGCGCGAAGGCCGCGCAGGCCAGCAGCGCGGCCAGGGCCGAGGCCCAGACGGCCCGGGGCCGCCGCCCGACCAGGGCGGCCACCCGCCGCCAGACGCCGTGCACCGGCGGGCAGCCGTCCGCCGGCGGGCGGGCCGGCCAGTAGGCGGCGCGGCCGCAGAGCACCAGGGCGGCCGGCAGGAAGGTCAGCGCCGACACCACCGCGCAGGCGATGCCGATCGCGCCGACCGGGCCGAGCGCCCGGTTGTTCGTCAGGTCGGAGAGCAGCAGCACCAGCAGGCCCAGGGCCACGGTCAGTCCGGAGGCGACGATCGGCTCGGCGGAGCGCCGCCAGGCCGTCCGCATCGCCGCGAACCGGTCCGCGTGCAGCGGGAGCTCCTCGCGGAACCGGGCGGAGAGCAGCAGCGCGTAGTCGGTCGCGGCGCCGATCACCAGGATCGACAGCAGGCCCTGGATCTGCCCGTCCACCCGGACGACGCCGTGCTGCGCCAGCACGTACACCAGGGCGCAGGCGACGCCGAGGGCGAAGACCGCGCCGACGATCACCAGCAGCGGCAGCAGCAGGCTGCGGTAGACGGCGAGCAGGATCACCAGCACCACGCCGAGGGCCACGCCCAGCAGCAGGCCGTCGATGCCGGCGAAGGCGCCGCCGAGGTCGGCGGCGATGGCGGCCGGGCCGGCCAGCGCGACGGTGGTGCCGGGCACCGGGGCGACCCGTTCGCGGACGGCGTCGACGCTGTCCACGGTCTGCCGGCCGAGGTCGGAGCGGAGCGCCACCACGCCCTGCAGGGCGCGTCCGTCCTTCGAGGGCAGGGCGGGGGAGACCTGGCCGGTGGCGCCCGGCACCGTGGCGGCGGCGCGCAGCGCCCGGTCGGCGGCGGTGCGCTGCTCGGCGGTGACCGAGCCGTCGCGGGCCTCCCAGACGACGATCACCGGGAGGCTGCCCTGGGCCTGGAAGCCCTTCTCCAGGGCGGCGACCCGGGTGGACTCGGCGCTCTGCGGCAGGAAAGCGGCCCGGTCGTTGGTGGACACCTCGGTGAGGCGGCCCGCGAAGGAGCCGAAGGCGCCTCCCAGGGCGAGCCAGGCGAGCACGAGGGCCAGCGGGATCAGGAACCGGATACGGCGAGGTGGCACGGCGGGTCCTCCGGGTGGGTCGACGGATCGGTCGACGGTCGGGCGCGATGATATCTCAATCATCGAAAGACTTGACCATTGAGATAATCGGAGCGGGGGCCGGCACGCCCTAGGCTGGTGGCCGCCCGAGCCCGAGCGGTCCGTCCGCCGGCCGTCGACCGACCGAGAGGTGACCCTTGTCCGACCAGGAGCCGACCCCCGAGGCGCCCCGGCCGCCCGACAGCAGGGCCTTCGGCAACCTCCTGCAAGGGCTCGCCTCCGAGATGAACCTGCTCGGCCACGACTTCGCCGCCGCGCAGGGCCTGCACGCCACCGACGTCCAGGCGCTGCTCGCGATCATGCGCGGCTCCGCCGGCGTCACCCCCGGCCCGGTCACCCCGAGCCGGCTGCGCGAGGAACTCGCCCTCACCTCCGGCGCGGTGACCGCCGTGCTCGACCGGCTGGAGCGCGCCGGCCACATCCACCGCAGCCGCGACGCCGCCGACCGCCGCCAGGTCCAGGTGCACTACAACCCCGGTGCGAGCCGGATGGCCGCCGCCTGGTTCGCCCCCGTCGCCGCCTGCACCGACGAGGTCGCCGCCGGGTTCAGCCCGGACGAGCTGCGCACCGTCGCCCGTTTCCTCGGCCGGATGACCACCGGCCTGGAGGAACTGCGCCGCACCCGCCGCGAGGACGCGCAGGACGCGCAGGACGCGCGGGGCGTCCAGGACCCTCGCGACGGGGCGCGGACCGGTCCGGATTCGGAACCTCCGAGTTCGCATATGACGAACCGTAACGGGTAATGCACTCCCAGTGATTGACGGCGTCCGCCCAAAACGCGGCGGACCGGCACACCGGGAGGCGGCGATGGCAACGGTCTTCAGCGCGGACTTCACGTCGACACGGCAGTGGGTGGCGGGGCGCAGCAGCGCCTACCCCCGGATGGGGCCCACCAACAGGAGCGACCACAAGCTCGACCACCTCGTCCCCGACTACTGCCCGGGCGGCGTCTTCGCCGCGACCCGCCGGCCCGGCAGCGACCTGTGGAACTGCAACCTGCTCACCACCGAGGGCAGCCCGGACGGCTTTCAGCTGCGGCCCGGCGACGTGATGCTCGCCCGGGTCACCCTGCCCACCGCCCTCGGCGCCTGGCCCGCCATCTGGACCTGGCGGGACGGCGGCAACGAGATCGACGTCTTCGAGTACCACCCCGACAACCCCGACCTGCTGGAGGTCTCCAACCACGTCCGCGGCGGCTACCGCTACTGGCACGGCGGAGCGGCCGGCATAGCCCCCGGCGCCACCGTCGAGCTCCGCACCGTCTTCGGCCGCACCTCCGTCGACTGGTACGCCAACGGTGCCGCCGTCTACTCCGACCGCCGGGGCGTGGGCTCCACCTGGCACGCCCACCTGATCGTCAACCTCTCCGTCTCCGACGGCACCTACCACCCGCGCCCGCCCGTCGGCGGCCCCTCCCGGCTCAGCTGGACCTGCCACAGCCTGGTCGTCGAACGCTGACCGCACGTCCCGCCCTCCCCCGGCCGAGCCGCACCGGCGCGGCCGAACGGACCACCACCGCCCGCCGACCGGGCGAGCGGCACCCCGCCGCGAGTGACCGGGGCGCCCGCCGGCCGTTGGGCCGGGCATGAAGAAGACCTTCACCTCCGCGGCTCTCACCGCCGCCCTCCTCGCCCCGGCGGCCGTCCTCGCCCCGGCCGCCCGCGCCGCCGCCGACACCACCGACAGCCTCGTCGGGGCGATCAACGCCGCCGACGACTGGAACTTCTCCGCCGCCGCGGTCTGCCTCCAGGAACTCGCCGTCGTCCCCGTCGGCGCGGCCTGGACGGGCACCACCGCCGACAGCTGCACCGACGGGAACATCGTCAACGACCCCCGGCCCATCAACGGCTGAACCGCTCCGGCCCCGGGCACCCCGGGGCACCGCACCCGGCCCTCCGCCCGCCCGGGCGGGGGCCGCCGACACCCCGTCCGGCCCGCCCCCGCCCGCTCCCGGCCATCACCCGAACGGCCGTACCTGGCCGCCTCGGCGTCGGTGGCCCACCCTGGAGGGGACGGCCGCACCCCGCGGGGACACCCGCCGGGCGGCGGCCGGCCGGCGACGGGAGGACGTGATGACCGCGACGAAGACAAGGAGAGTCCTGGTGGCCTACGGCAGCAAGCACGGCGCCACCGCCGGGATCGCCGCCGAGATCGGACTCACCCTCCGGCAGGACGGCTTCGACGCCGCCGTCCTCCCGGCCGGCGAGGTCCGCGACGTCTCCGGGTACGACGCCGTCATCCTCGGCGGCTCGCTCTACGCCGGCCACTGGCACCGCGACGCGCTGCGCTGCGCCCACCGCAACGCCGACGCCCTCACCGAGCGGCCGGTCTGGCTGTTCAGCAGCGGCCCGGTCGACGGCTCCGCCGAGCAGGAGGACCTGCTGCCCGTCCCCGGCGCCGCCCGCGAGATGGAACGCCTGCACGCCCGCGGCCACGTCACCTTCGGCGGCCGGGTCACCTCCGACACCCCCGGCCTGCTCGCCCGCCTCATGGTCCGCCGCGGCACCAGCGGCGACTACCGCAACGCCGAGCAGATCCGGGACTGGACCCACCAGGTCGCCGGGGAACTCCGCCGGGCCGCCTGAGACCGGCCCGCGGGTCGGGACCTGCGGGCCCCGACCCGGGCCGATCGGCCCAAGCATCCGGCCGCCCCGACCGCGCACGATGGTGGTGGGCGATCCGCCCGCGATCCGTCCGCGACCGGCGGAGGAGGCCGTGATGACGTACTGGAACGGCCATGGCATGAACGGCTGGGGCTTCGGCTTCATGACCGTCGGCATGGTGCTCTTCTGGGCCCTGCTCGTCCTCGGCATCGTGGTCCTGGTCCGCCACCTGGGCCGCACCGGGCCACCGCCCCCCGGCCCGCCCGCCCCGCCGCCCGCGGACCCCGGACGGCCCCGTACCGACCCCGAGCAGCTGCTCGCCGAACGCTTCGCCCGCGGCGAGATCGACGCCGAGGAGTACCGGCACCGGCTGGAGACGCTCCGCACCGCAGGCAGACCCGGCAGCGGCTGACCGCCGCCGGACCCGCCGATCCCACCCCCAGGAGGCCGCCATGCGCACCGAGGCCCTGGACGCCGCCGCGCTCGAGAAGCTCATCTCCGCCGCCGTCGCCGCGCCGTCCGTCCACAACAGCCAGCCGTGGCGCTTCCGGCTGCGCCCCGAGACCTCCACCCTGGAGGTGCACGCCGCCCCGGAACGCGGTCTGCCGATCGCCGACCCCGGGGGCCGCGCGCTGCACATCTCGGTCGGCGCCGCCGTGTTCAACCTGCGCACCGCCGCCCGCCACCTCGGCTGGGCGCCCCGGGTCCGGCTGCTGCCCGACTCCACCGAGCCCGGACTGCTCGCCGCGGTCGACCTCGACGAGCCCTCCCCGGTCGACCTGCCCGGGACCACCGAGCTGTACGACGCGATCTGGCGCCGGCACAGCGTCCGCGCGCCCTTCGACGGTCGCCCCGTGCCGCCCGCCGTGCTCGACCTGCTGGCCCGGGCGGCCCACGGCGAGGGAGCCTTCCTGCTGCTGCCCGACCGCGCCGAGCGCGACCGCCTGCTGCGGCTGACCGCCGAGGCCGAGCGCCGCAACACCACCGACCCGGGCCGCCGCGCGGAGAGCCGCAGCTGGGTCCGCCCCCTGCCCGACCCCGCCGCCGACGGACTCCCCGCGGACGTCCTCGGACCGCAGGACGCCGGCGGGCACCTGCCGATGCGGGACTTCTCCGCCATCCACCCGGCCGAACACCTGCCGCCCGCGCCCTTCGAGGCCGACCCGTGCATCGCCGTCCTGGCCACCCACGGGGACCACCCCGAGGACTGGCTGACCGCGGGCCTCGCGCTGCAGCACGTCCTGCTGCTCGCCACCGCGCACGGGCTGCGCGCCTCGCTGCTGCACCAGGCGATGGAGTGGCCGGGCCTGCGGGACGAGGCCCGCGACGCCCGGCAGGGCCCGTACCACGTCCACCTGCTGATCCGGCTCGGCCACGGGCCGGAGGGCGCGCCCACTCCGCGGCGGCCGCTCGCCGAGGTCGTGGACGCCGGCCCGGCACCGCTCTGAGGCCCGCACCGGCACGGGCGCACCCGGGCTCGGACACGCCTCAGTGCGGTGCTCCGGCCGCCAGCGCCTCGCGGGCGGCGAGCAGTTCGTGGAGCAGCTCCAGGACGGGCGCGCGGTGCCCGGCCCGGGCGGCGAGCCGGACGGCGGCCCCCGTCCAGGCGTCGAGCTCCGAGGGCCGGCCCGCCAGGACGTCCCGCTGCAGCGAGGAGGTCGCGTCCGGGGCCTGCCGGTCCACCAGTCCGACGGCGGTGTCGACGGCGTCGTCCGGCAGGCCGATCCCGAGCCGGACAGCCGTCCCGTGGATCTCCCGCATGGCCGCGACCAGCAGCCGCCGGGTGCCGGCGCGCGAGCGGAGCTCGCCGACGGTCGCCCCGCCGGTGGCGGCGCCGAGACTGCCGACCGGCACCACCACCAGGAACTTCGCCCACAGCTCGGCCCAGACGTCGGCCGGCTCCGCCGCCGTCAGCGAGGCGGCGCGCAGCGCCTCGCGCAGCCGCAGCACCCGCTTCGAGACGCTGCCGTCCCACTCGGTGAACCCCAGCGCGCCGGGAGGTCCCAGGTGCCGCACCACGCCGGGACGGACCGGCACGGCGACGACCCTGGCCAGTCCGGGGAGCACCCGGTCACGGCCGAGGACGGACGCCACCTGCTCGGGGGCCTCCACCCCGTTCTGCACGGTGACCACGGCGGTGTCCTCCCCGAGCAGCGGGGCGAGCGCGCGGGCGGCCGCGGTCAGCTGCGGAGTCTTGACGCACAGCAGGACGGCGTCGACCTCGCCGAGCTCCGCCGGGTCGGCCGAGGCCCGCACCCCGGGCACGTGGCGGTCGGCGGACGGGCCGCCGGTGATGCGCAGCCCGTCCCGTCGGAGCGCGACGAGGGTCTCGCCGCGGGCCAGGAAGCGCACGTCGCCTCCCGCGGCGGCGAGCATGCCGCCGACGTAGCCGCCCACCGCGCCGGCCCCCACCACGGCGACGCGAAGGCCGCCCGCCGTCCCCGTCATCGCTGCCCCGCTTCCTCGGGACCCTGCCGCGGGCAGCCCGCCGGCGGCGCCGTCCCCCCGGCCGGCTGCCGCGGCAGCCGCTTCCCGACCAGGACCGGCAGGGCCTCCAGGCCCCGGCTGAGCGAGCTGTCGGCGAGCCAGGCGATCTCCTCCGGCGCCACCGCGAGCTCCAGCTGCGGCAGTCGGCGCAGCAGGGTCGTGAAGGCGATCTCGCCCTGGAGCCGGCCGAGCGGGGCACCCACGCAGAAGTGCGGCCCGTGGCCGAAGGCCAGGTGGTGGTTGGGCGAGCGGGTGACGTCGAAGCGCTCCGGGTCCTCGTGGACCTCCGGGTCGTGGCCGGCGGCGGCCAGCGAGAGGTGCACGAAGCTCCCCTCGGGGATGTCCACGCCGCCGAGCCGCAGGTCGGACGCGGCGATCCGCAGCGAGGCCCAGGAGGCCGACCCCTCGTAGCGCAGGATCTCCTCCACCGCCGAGGGCACCAGTTCGGGGGCGGCGCGGAGCACCGCGAGCTGGTCGGGCCGGCTGAGCAGCAGCGCCGTCCCGTTGCCCAGCATGTTGGCCACCGTCTTGTGGCCCGCGATGAGCAGCAGGAGGATCGTCGAGTACAGCTCCCGGTCGCTGAACACGCCCTCGTCGCGGCCCCGGACGAGGTCGCTCAGCAGGTCGTCGCGCAGGTCCTTGCGCCGCTCGGCCACCAGGTGGCCGAAGTAGTCGGTGAACGCGTCGGTCGCGGCCTTCAGCTCCGCCTCCGCGTGCTGGAACGGGTCCTGGCTGAGGACGTAGCCCCACTGCTGGAACAGCGGGCGGTCCTCGACCGGCACCCCCAGGTACTCGCAGATCACGGTGAGCGGCAGCGGCAGGGCGAAGGCGTCCAGCAGGTCGGTCCGGCCGGACTCCGGCAGGTCGTCGACCAGGTCGTCGACGATCTCCTGGATGCGCGGACGCAGGCCGGCGATCCGGGCGGGCAGGAACGCCCGGCTGATGGGCCTGCGCAGCCTGGTGTGCTCCGGCGGATCGGCGAACCCCAGGTTGCGGACCATCAGGAGGCTCTTCGCCGCCCTGTCCCGGTACCGCTCGGGGAGGTTCTCGGCCTGCTTGGACAGCCGGGGGTCGCCGAACGCCGCCACGACCTCCCGGTGGCCGAGGACCGCGAACGCCTCGGCGCCCGGCGGGTAGTCGATCCGGTGGACGGGGCACGCGGCGCGCAGTTCCGCGGTCGCCGCGTGCGGCGACGGCCCGGGATCGGTGAAGAACCGCGGGGGGAGCACGTCCGACATCAGCGGCTCCCGGGGGTGCGCCGGGAGCCGGCGCCGGCGGGGGCGCCGCTGCCGCCCGCGACGGCGGGGATGATCCAGATCACGTCACGGTCCGTCACTTCCGTCTCCAGACCGTCGAGGCTCCGGATGTCGGTGTCGTTCTGGTAGATGTTCACGTAGCGCTTCACGGCCCCTTCCACGTCCACGATGCGTTCGAGGGTGCCGGGACAGTCCCGGTCGAGTGCGCGGAGCACCTCCCGGATGTTCCCGCCACCGCCCGGGACCTGCCGCCGCCCGCCGGTCAGGGCGTGGAAGGCGGCGGGGAGCCGGACGGTCACGGCCGGTGCCGGAAGACCCCGGCTGACGCGCTGTGCGGTTTCGGGCATGCGACTGCTCTCCTGGGATGCGGGCCCGCCGGCCCCGGGGGCCGGAACGGGACGGTCAGTGGGAGGACTGCACGCCGAACTCGGCGCAGAGGTCCGGCGGGAGCCGGAGGCGGAGCGCTTCGCAGCGCTCCGGGCCGGGCCGCCAGCCCGCCACCCGGTGCGCCAGGCCGCCGTCGTCGGCGGTGTGGACGTACCAGATCACGTTCACCGGCCAGCACGACTGGCGGAAGAGGTACTCGTCCATCGGCGTCGGGTTCTCGCTGAGCCGCTGGCGCCGTTCGTGCGGCGGGCCGATTTCGTGCCAGTTCGGATGCGAGTGGACGGAGCCCATCGGCTCCAGGCCGCCCGCCGCCTGCCGTTGGACCGCCCGGAGCACGGCGCCCTCGTCGCTCCAGAACCCCCGGCCGGGATTGCGGTACACCTCGCCGAACCGGGGCGCGATGGTCGTCTCGAACTCGGCCATCACGGCCTCGTCGCTGTCGCGGACGTTCGGGACGAACTCGACGTCGCAGACGGTGATCCCGAGGTCGTCGACACGGCCGAACAGCAGGCCGGAGGCGCGCGGGAGGTGGCTCGGCGTGCCGTCGGCGCCGCGGCTGTCCAGGCACTTCCGGTACTCGCCGACGGCGTGTTCGAGGAAGCGCAGGGCGGGTTCGTGCTCGAAGCGGACGAGCCGGGGCAGGTCCCCGAACGGTGCGGTGGCGTCGTCGGTCAACTGCCCTCCTCCGGCTTCTTGCCGGCCGAGGCCAGGGTGCCGCCCAGCAGGGCGGCGCCCAGCGGCCAGCTGCGCATGTGCACCGGCAGGGTCACGCAGTGCCCGCCGAGGCGCAGGAGCAGGCCCGCGTCCACCAGCCGCTCCGCGGCGCGCCGCTGCTCCCCGGTCAGGTCGGCCCACGCACGGCCGCCCAGGCACCGGGTGAAGACGTCCACCGTGACGGGGTCGTCGAGGACGGCCCGCCCGGCGGACTCCGGCCGGCGGTCGACGACCGACAGGAAGCCCGGCCCCTTGCGGAAGTAGAGGAGGCCGAAGCTGCCGGCGGAGCGCCACTCGCCGAGGGGCGCGCTGCCGTCCCCGAGCACCGTGACCGCCTCCGGTGCCGGCAGATGGTCGAGGCGCGGGACCAGGCCGAGCTGGTGCGCGCCCAGCACGAGCGACCAGGTGACGCGGACGCCGATCGAGGCGCACTCGCGGATCAGCGCGACCGTCCGCACGACCGCCCGGTCGGGGAGCGCCGCGAGGTCGGCCGCCTCCGCCAGCCGTACCCCGGCGACGGGCACCCGGGTCAGCAGCGCCGCCAGTTCGGCGGCCGTCGGAAGGCCGTCCCCCGCAGCCCCGAGGGTCAGCGTCGCGGCCGCGGGCCGGCCGCCGCCCGGCAGGTGCCCGTCGTCCGAGGCCCGGGCCCTGAGTTCACCGATGTCCATCAGCACGCTCATCGGGACGCCGACACCTCCCGGCCGTCGACGAGCTTGCGGCGGTACGGGTCGACCTCCAGCGCGACGGCCACGTAGCGGCCCCCGTCCTCGAAGGCCAGGCCGCGGTCGACGAAGTACCGCAGCATCCGGTCGAGTTCCTCCTCGGTGACGGCGAATCCGCCCTCGGCGAGCCGCCGGCGGATGCCCGCCCGTCCGGCGCCCTGGAACATGCCCAGGTACACGTTGCTCCTGCGGTCGTCCAGCTCGATCACCTCCTCCGGCCAGCTCGCCCGGCGGTCCTCGACGGTCACCCGGCCCCCGTCGTCCGTCCAGTACGAGAGGCTGCTCCGTGCGTAGGCCCCGGCCCAGGCGTCGACCGCCTTCTTGAGTTCGTCCTCGATCGGGCCGGAGATTCCCCGGTCGGGGGTGTCGAAGAGGTAGACGAGGTCGTACAGCTCGTCCGGCGGCAATCGGTAGATGTGGTCGTAGATCTCGGCCGGGCGGCGGACGGCGAATCCCAGCGACGGCTCCTCGAAGTACGGACTGAACCGTTCGAGCGCTATGCGCCAGGCGCCGGTCGGCGGTTGCAGGTGTTCGAGTGCGGAGAGCTTCCCGAGGAGTCCGCGGTAGTCCTCCTCGGTCTCGCCCGGGAATCCGTAGAGGATGTTCCAGGTGACGTTGAGTCCGAGGTCCTCGCCGTCGCGCAGCATCCGCACGTTGTGCGCGGCGCTGACCCCCTTGTCCATGAGGCGCAGGACGTGGTCGCTCAGTCCCTCGATACCGGGCTGGACGTAGAGCACGTTCGCCTCGCGCAGGCTGCGCAACTGCTCCCGCGTCAGGTTCGACTTGATCTCGTAATGGATCCGCAGATCGCAGTCGAGGGCGGCCATTTCGGGCATCACCGTGTCGAGGTACTTCATGTCGAGGATGTTGTCCACCATCACCAGGTCGAGGACCCGGTGGCGTTCGGTGAGGTCCCTGACCTCCTGCGCGATGCGCCCGGGCGCCTTGCTCCGGAAGTCGATGGCGGACCCGTTGAGGCCGCAGAACGTGCACTGGTGGCGCTCGCCCCACCAGCATCCGCGGGAGGTCTCCAGGACCAGCATCGGACGGACGCGGTGCCGGACGGGGGAGTCCCCGAGCGAGCGGAAGTAGCTGTCGTAGTCGGGCGCGGGAACCGCGGCGAAGGGCAGCGCCGCGGCGGCCGGCGGGTTCGCGACCGCCTCGCCCCGGTCGTCGCGCCAGCTGAGGCCCGGCACGTCGGCGAAGGACCTGCCCTGCGCGATGCGGTTGAGGAGCGCGGGCAGTGCGCGTTCGCCCTCGCCGCTGACCACGAAGTCGAACTGCTCGAAGTTGCGGTGCAGGGTCGGCCCCTGCGGGCCGTCGCAGTTGCTGCCGCCGAGGACCGTCCGGATGCCCGGGACGAGCCGCTTCAGCTCCTTGGCGAGTGCGAGGGACGGCACGTTCTGCATGAAGGTGCTGGTGAATCCGACCAGGTCCGGCGGGTCGGCGGCGATCTCGGCCGCGAGGTCGCGGACGAATCCGCGGGCGTGCCTCTGCATCTCGACGGGAATCCGCGGATCGATCCCGCGGCTGCGGAGGAACGCGGAGAATTCGTCGACCCGGTAGCCGTCGGTGTCGTACAGCGCCGGGGTGAACACCCAGTCGCCCACGCCGTGGAAGACCTGGACGGCGACCTCGCCGTAGTCCTCCGCCGATATGGCGCCGCCGCTCTCGCGCATCAGGTGCTCGGCCCACCGCATGTTGGCGTACAACTCGTCGACGGTCCAGTGCGCGGCGTTCTTCCGGACGCTCGGCCCGAGTATTCCCAGCGCACTCGACGGAGTGTCGAGTCCTTGCCACGGCATGGCTACCATCAGGAGCTTCATCAAAGGGATGCCTGCCCTAGGAGGTCTGTAGGGGAAGACGCACAGGGATGCAGAAAGGGGCGCACGGCACGGGAATTCCGAGCCCGGTCTCCCGTCCCGGCGGCTGCGGCCGCACGGCGCGCCGCACCTGCTCCGGCGGGCGGGTCGACGGGACTGCGAACCCGGACTCCACTTGTCGTCCGCGCGTCAACCTGCCTTCTGCATGCTAACCAGAAGCCGGCGACTTTTACCAGAGGATCCGTGGGACCGGACGGAGCGATCGGCGCCGGTGATGCGCAAGTGCTGATGCATACTCAGATCGCATGTGTGGAACCGGCGTTCGGGCCGGGTGTGCAGATAGCGAAGGCACGGCCTCCGTCGTGGTGGGAGGCCGTGCCCGCGCGGTCGTAGGTCGGTCGTAGTCAGTAGTGGCTGTTCATGGCGGCGCGCACCTCGGCGAGGGTGGCGTCGGCCACCGCCCGGGCGCGCTCGTTGCCCTCGCGCAGCGTCCGCCGCAGGTGGGCGCGGTCGTCCGCGTACTCGGCGCGGCGGGCCCGGATCGGCGCCAGGTACTCGTTGACCGCCTCGGTCACCGTCTTCTTCAGTGCGGCGGCCCCGGCGGCGCCGATGTCGGAGGCCACCTCCTGCGGCGTCCGGCCCTGGCAGAGCGCCGCGAGCAGCAGCAGGGACGAGACCTCGGGGCGGTCGACCGGGTCGTAGGTGATGTGGCGTTCGGCGTCGGTCTTCGCCCCCTTGAGCAGCCGGGCGGTCTCGTCGGCGGTCGCGGCCAGGGCGATGGCGTTGCCCCGGCTCTTGCTCATCTTGGTGCCGTCCGTGCCGAGCAGCAGCGGCGCGCTCGACAGCAGGGCCTCCGGCTGCGGGAACACGGCGGTGCCGTTGCCGTACCGGTCGTTGAAGCGGCGGGCGATCGTCCGGGTGAGCTCCAGGTGCGGCAGCTGGTCCTGGCCGACCGGGACGAGGTTGGCCTTGCAGGACAGGATGTCCGCGGCCTGGTGGACGGGGTAGGTGAGCATCAGGCCGCTGACGGCGGACTGCCGCGAGTGCGCGATCTCGTCCTTGACCGTGGGGTTGCGGTTCAGCTCGGCGACCGAGACCAGGCTGAGGAAGGGCAGCATCAGCTGGTTCAGGGAGGGCAGCGCGCTGTGCGTGAAGACGGTGCTGCGGGCCGGGTCCACGCCGATGGCGAGGTAGTCCAGCACCAGTTCCTCGACGTGCCAGGTCAGGTTGTCGGCGACGTCGCGATCGGTCAGGACCTGGTAGTCCGGAATGATCACGAACATCTCCACGCCGAGGTCCTGGAGCCGCACGCGGTTGTGGAGCGTGCCGAAGTAGTGCCCCAGGTGCAGGCGGCCGGTCGGCCGGTCGCCCGTGAGGATCCGGAACTGCCCCGGGTCCTTGAGGATCAGCTCCTCGAGCGCCGCGCTGCGGACCTGCGCGGCGGACGTCCCGAGCGCGTCGACGGCGGGGCCGGCGGCGGTGTCGGGATCCGCGGTGGTGGGTGTGGTGTTCACGAGTCTCCTGGAAGGTCGTTCTTGCCGTCAGGATGACATGTCACTTCCACAACACAAAAGCGAGCCTTACGACATGAGGGTGCATCAGGTCACCCGGCGGAACCGGAGGAAGGGCCTGCTCCGGGGTGCCGTCCCCCGTCCGCACCGGCCGTGCGGTCGAACTCCGCGAGGATCTCGCGGGCGCTCCTCCTCGCCTCCCGCGCGGCCTCCGGGTCGCCCGCGGCGTCCGCCGAGTCACCCAGGTGGGTGAGCAGGGAGGCCTCGTTGAAGCGGTCGCCGAACTCCCGGTAGATCTGCAGCGCCTGCTCGTAGCAGGCGATGGCCTCGTGGTGGTCGCCGACCCGGTGGTGCACCAGGCCGAGGGTGTCGAGGGTGGCGCTCTCGCCGTTGCGGTCACCCGTCTCCCGCTGCAGCGCGAGCGCCTGCTCGCAGCACCGGCGGGCCGCCTGGTACCGGCCGAGCCGGGTGTTGCACCAGCCCATGTTGTTGAGCGCCCGGGCCTGTCCCGTCAGGTTGCCGGCCGCCCGGTACTTCGCCAGCGCGGAGGCGGCCTCCTCCAGGGCGGAGACGAAGTCGTGCCGCCGCTCGAACACCAAGGTCCGGCTGTTGTGGCAGTGCGCCTCGCCGAGCGGGTCGGCCAGCTCCTGGAAGAGCGGGACGGCCCGGCGCAGCAGCCGGTCCGCCTCGTCGTAGCGGCCCATCCTCGCATTGGCGCGGCCCAGTTCGCCGAGCGCCGCGGCGATCCCCGGCCGGTCGTCCAGCCGCTGCGCCGCGTCCAGCGCCGCGTGCTGCGTGGTCACCCAGTCCGGCCAGTGGCCGCGCTGTTCCAGGTAGGTCGCCATGGCCCGGGCGAGCGGGCCGACCAGGCCGTCGGGGGCCGCGTCGACCGCGGCGAGCAGGCACTGGTGCTCGGCGGTGAACCAGGCCGAGGCGCCGTCGAGGTCGGTGAAGGCCGCCGGCGGCACGTCGGGCGCGGGCGGCGGGAGGGCGATCGGTTCGTGACGGCCCAGCAGCACGGAGGCGGCGCTCGCGGTGTGCAGGTAGTAGTCGACGAGCCGGCGCTGGGCGGCCGTCCGGTCGGCGGGGGTGACGTGGTCGTGCGCGAGCGTGGTCGCGTAGGCCCGCAGCAGGTCGTGCATGCCGTACCGGTCGGGGCCGAGCGGGTGGACCAGGTGGGCCCGGCTGAGCGCGGTCAGGGCGCTCCGGGTGTCGTCCGGGCCGCGTCCGGTGAGGGCGGCCGACGCGCTCAGCGACACGTGGGGCCCGTACTGGAGGCCGAGCAGCCGGAAGGTGCGCGCCGCCGTCGCCGGCAGGTGCTGGTAGGACCAGGAGAAGACCGCGCTGACCGAGTTGCCGACCGTGTCCAGCAGGTGGAGCCGCCTGCGGCGGTCGGCCAGTTCGGACACCAGGTCCGGCAGCGGGGTGGTGTGCTGCGCGGCCGCGAGCTCGGCGGCCACCCGTAAGGCGAGCGGCAGCCCGACGCACTGCTCGGCGAGGTCCTCGCCGACCGCCGTCTCGCGGTCGAGCCGGTCGCCGATCAGCCGGCGCAGCAGGTCGAGCGAGTCGGTCATCGGCAGCAGGTCGAGGTCGAGCCGCCGGGCGCCGTGCCGGGCCACCAGCTCGCCCAGGGTGTCGCGGCTGGTCACCAGCACCGCGCAGGACCCGGTGCCGGGCAGCAGCGGCCGGACCTGGTCCACCGAGGAGACGTTGTCGAGCAGGACGAGGACGCGCTGCCCGTTGAGCTCCGTCCGGTACCGGGCCACCCGGTCGGCCTCGTCCAGCGGGATCTCGTGGGCGGGCAGGCCCATCGCGGACAGCAGCCTGGCGAGGGCGTCGCTGCCGGACAGCGGCTGCTGCGGGTCGTAACCCCGCAGGTCGACGTAGAGCTGGCCGTCGGGGAAGCGCGACCGGACCTGGTGCGACCAGTGCAGGGCGAGCGCCGTCTTGCCGACGCCGGCCGTGCCGGAGACCACCGCGACGGGCACCGCGGCGCCCGCCGGCCGGGTCAGGGTCCGCCCGAGCCAGGAGAGTTCGCGCTGCCGTCCGACGAAGTCGGGCACGTCCCCGGGCAGGGTCGCGGGCACCGGCCGGCGCCTCGGGGGCGCGGTGGTGTGCCAGGCGTCGTCCGCCAGCAGCACCTGGTAGGCGGCGGCGAGTTCGGGGCCCGGGCCGATCCCGAGCTCCTCGGCGAGCCGGCGCCGCACCTCGTGGTAGGCGTCGACGGCCGCGGCCCGCCGCCCGGCGGCGTCGTAGCCGCGGATCAGCCGGGCGAGCGCGGCTTCGTCCAGCGGGCGTGCGTGGGCGGCCTGTTCAAAGACCGCCACCGCTTCGTCCGCCGCCCCGACGGACAGCAGCGTCTCGCCCTTGGCCGCCAGCGCCGTGAACCGCTCCTCGACCAGGGCCAGGACCGCGGGATGGGCGGCCAGCGCGGGGACGTCGGCGAGCGGGGAGTCGGCCCGCCAGAGCGCCAGCGCCGCGTCGAACAGGGCGAGGGCGCCCGCGTGGTCGCCCGCCTGCCGGGCCGCCGCGGCGCGGTTCAGCACGTCGCGGAAGACGCGGACGTCGACGACGCAGGCCTCGGTGGGCAGCAGGTAGCCGTCGCCGACCGAGAGCAGGACCGAACTCGGGGCGCGGGCCGCGCGTTCGGGTTCGAGCAGCTTCCGCAGGTGCTTCACATGGGTCTGGATCACGTTGACCGCGGAGTTGGGCGGGCCGTCGGACCACAGGGCGTCGATCAGCTCCGTGCGGGAGACCTGCCGGCCGGCCGCCAGCGCGAGCAGGCCGAGCACCGCGCGCCGCCCCGCCGTCGGCACGTCGTGCCGGGCCGCGCCCTGCAGGACCCTGACCGGTCCCAGGAGCTGTACCTGCACGTGTGCGCCCCCCTGCACCATCTCCGCGTCCCCGCCCCGTGTGAAGGAAAAGTTGTCGTCCAGTCGTCATCCAGTCGCGGTTCCTACCGTAATCGAAAGATCGAATCGAGGGGGACGATGCTGCGTCTGCATGCAAACGAACATCCGCAGGGACCGCCGGCCGGGGTGGCCGAGGCCCTGCACGCACTGGTGCCGGACGTGCACCGGTACCCGGTGGGGGAGGGCGCCCTGCAGGCGGCGATCGCCGAACTGCACGACGTCCCGCTGAACCGGGTGCTGGTCGGTGCGGGCAGCGCCGAGATCATCGGCCTGGCCTGGCGCGCGTTCACCGGGCCGGAGCGGCCGGCGTTCTTCCACGAACCCGAGTTCGACTTCTACCCGATGCTCGGCGTCCAGTGCGGCACCCCGACGGTGACCCGCCCCTGGCCGCCCGGCGAGGACCTGGCCGACCACCTCCGGCAGGCGCAGGTCGGCCTGGTCGCGCTCTCCAACCCGCACAACCCCACCGGCTCCTGGCAGCCCCGGCAGGCGGTCGCCGACCTGGCCGGCCGGCTGCCCGACAGCACCGTCGTGCTCAACGACGAGGCGTACCACGACTACGCGGACGAGGCGGACGCCGGGCCGTCGCTCAAGACCCTGTCGGAACTGCCCAACCTGCTGACCACCAGGACCTTCTCGAAGATCCACGGTCTGGCCGGCCTGCGGGTCGGCTACGGCATCGGCCACGCCCGGCTGATCGGCGCGCTGCGCTCGCTGCAGACGCCGTTCACCGTCAGCAGCGCGGCCTGCTCCGCCGCGCTCGCCTCGCTCGCCGACCCGGCCTCGCTCAAGGAGCGCCGCATCCGCAACCGGGAGAACCGCGAGGCGCTCGCCGGCGAACTCGCCCGGCGCGACTTCGAGGTGACGCCCAGCCAGGCCAACTTCCTTTACGTACGACCGCCGGACGGCCCCGCGGACTGGGCGGCCGTCCTGCTGGACCGGGGGGTCCGGGTCCATCCCGTCGGCGCCGCCCTGCGGGTGACCGTCGGCACCGCCGCCGAGACCGCGGCCCTCGTCGCCGCGGTCGACGCGATCCTGATCGGCTTTCGCACACAACACCTGGGGGAACCATGACCGTCTCGGTCATCGACGACGTCTTCAACCACACGCTCTCCGCCTACGCCATCTCGACCGCCTGGGAGACCGGCCTGCTGGACCGGCTGGACGGCTCCGAAGCACCCGTGGACCTGCGGGACTTCGCCCGCGAGCAGGACCTCGACGCGCCCTCCGTCGAGGCCGTCGCCCGGGGCCTGGCCCTCGCCGGGATCGTCGCGCTCGACCCGGAGCACCGCTTCGCCGAGCCCGGCCCGCAGTTCGCCGAGACCATGGCGAAGAAGGGCTTCTTCTACTGGCTGACCCGCGGCTGCGGCGAACTCTTCACCACCATGCCGGAGCTGATCCGCACCGCGAACCGCCCCGACGGGTTCACCGTCCGGCGCGACTACAAGGCCATCGGCCTGGGCGCCCGCGACGCCGGATTCTCCTACGTCGACCCCGCGTTCTACCGGATCGTCGCCGAGCGCAACCTGCGCTGCGGCGCCGACCTCGGCTGCGGCAGCGGCGAGCGGCTGATCAAGCTGGCCGGGCAGGACCCGGAGTTCCGGGGCATCGGCGTCGACTTCGCCGCCGGCGCGGTGGCCCTGGCCACCGAGTCGGTCGCCCGGGCCGGCCTCGCCGACCGGATCTCGGTGGTCCACGGCGACGCGACCGCGATGGAGCACCGCCCCGAGTTCGACCAGGTCGACTTCGTCTGCACCTTCATGATGGGCCACGACCTGTGGCCGCGCGAGGAGTGCCTGACCAGCCTCAAGCTGATCGGCGAGGCCTTCCCGGCGGCGACCGACCTCATCATCTGCGACACCTACCGCTCGGACCTGCCCTCCACCGACCGGCACCCGGTCTTCACGCTCGGGTTCGAGACCGCGCACGCCGTGATGGGCCAGATGATCCCCTCGCTCGCCGAGTGGAAGGACGTCCTCGCCGAGGCCGGCTGGAACCTCGCCGACGTCGTCGACTTCGACCTGCCCCCGTACACGGCGCTGATGCACCTGACCCGCGAGAGGACGCACGGATGAGCGACCGCGCTGCGACCGGCAGGCACATCCTCGTCCTCAACCGCTTCGACCGGTCGGTGGGCTGCGACTACACCGCGTACATCGACCACGGCACCGACCGGGTCGCCTACCTCTGCTCGGCGGCGGGCGCCGACGGCGTCGACGCCGCCGCGGCGGAGACCGTGGCCGTCGTCGACGACCTCGCGGACCGGCCGGCCGTCGCCGAACTGGCCCGCGGCATCGTGGACCGCCACGGCCCGCTGGACCAGGTCGTCGCGCTCTTCGAACGCGACCTCGAGGTCGCCGCGGACCTGCGCGAACTGCTCGGCGTCCCCGGCCCCCGGCCGGACGACGTGGCGCGGGTCCGCGACAAGGTGACGATGAAGCAGCTGGTCGCCGCGGCGGGCCTGCGGGTGCCGCGGTTCGTCGACGCCGACGATCCCGGGCAGGTCCGCCGGTTCGCCGCCGAGGTCGGCTTCCCGGTGGTGCTCAAACCCCGCGACGGCTCCGGGAGCCAGGGCATCTGCCTGGTCAACTCCCCGGCCTCACTGGAGGAGACGCTCGCCGACCCGCTGCCCAACCACGTCTGCGAGGAGTACGTCAGCGGGCCGATGTACCAGGTCGACGGGGTGATCCAGGACGGGCGGGTGCGGGTGCTGCGGGCCTTCCGGCTGCTCAACACCTGCCTGGACTACGCCCTGGGCGACTCGTTCGGCTCGGTGGCCGCGGACGACCCCGAGCTGGAACGGCGGCTGACGGGGTACTCGGAGGTCGCCCTCACCGCCCTCGGCGTGCGCAGCAGCGTCTTCCACCTCGAAGTGTTCGCGGTCGACCCGACCGGGCCCGGCGAGTACGACGGGCTGGTGTTCCTGGAGGTGGCCGCACGCGCCGGTGGTGCGGAACTCCCGCACATCTGGCGCGACGTGTACGGGCTCGACCTGCTGGAGGTCGCCACCCGACTGACCCTCGGGGAGTCCCCGGACCTGACCCCGCCCGACCCCGCGGGCGAGGCCGGCGGCTACCTGCTGATCCCGGAGCCCCCGGTGCGTCCCTGCCGGGTGCTGTCGACCAGGTCGCTGCTCGCCGAGGTGCCCGAGATGTACGCGGAGGTCCTGCCCGAGGTGGGCGCGATCCTCAACGGCACCGGCGGGGCGAAGGAGACCGGCGGCCGCTACCGGTTCAGGGCGGGCAGCGGCCGCCGCATCGAGGAGGCGATCGGCCGGGTGCTCGCCGAGTACCGGCTCGACTGGGAGCCGGTGGAGGACCGGCCGGTGGCGCGGGTGGCCGGACGGGCGCAGTCGGTGGCGCGCCCGTGAGCAGGCCGCCGACGGCGGGCTTCGGCCAGGTGCTCGCCGTCCGCGAGTTCCGGATGCTGTGGCTGGCCCAGCTGGTCTCGGTGGGCGGCAACCAGCTCACCCGGGTGGCACTGTCCCTGCTCGTCTTCGACCGCAGCGCATCGGCGGGGCTGGCCGCACTCACCTACGCCCTGACCCTGCTGCCGGAACTCGTCGGCGGGCCGATGCTGTCCTGGCTGGCGGACCGCTGCGCGCGGCGCGGGCTGATGGTGGTGTGCGACCTGGTCCGCACCGGCCTGGTCGCCGTCATGGCGATCCCCGGCACGCCGCTGTGGCTGCTGTGCTCGCTGGTCGTCGCGGTGCAACTGGCCCAGTCGCCGCACCTGGCGGCCCGGTCGGCACTGCTGCCGACGATCGCCCCCGGGGACCACTACCTGCCCGCGTCGGCGGTGGTCAACCTGACCGCCCAGCTCGGCCAGCTCGCCGGGTTCGCGGCGGGCGGCGCGGCGGTCGCGGTGCTCGGGCCCTCCCGGGCCCTGCTGCTCAACGCGGCCACCTTCACCGTCTCGGCCGTGCTGACCCGGTACGGCCTGGAGCGGCGCCCGCGGCCGGCCGGCGGCCCGCCGGCCCGGGGGCGGGGGGGGGGGGGCCCCCCCGGCG
>NZ_BAAALD010000034.1:0-52486 GCF_039528095.1 Kitasatospora arboriphila | reverse complement strand
CCGATGATCGCGGCCGGTGGAGCGTGATCACCGGCGGCGCCGGCCTCGTCCGGGCCGACCGCCGGCTGCGCCTGCTGGTGGCGTTCGGCACCGTCTCCGGCTTCTACGCCTGCAAGGAGGGCCTGGCCACGCCGTACGCCCACGCCCTGGGACAGGGGCCGACCGGGGTGGGCCTGCTGCTCGCGGCCAGCCCGGCCGGCGCGGTCGTCGGCATGTTCGTGCTGACCCGCTGGGTGAGCCCGGATCGCGGCCTGCGGCTGCTCGGGCCGCTGTCCGTCGCCTCCTGCGCGGTGCTGACCTTCACCGTGCTCTCCTCGAACACCGCCGTGACCTGCGCGCTGTGGGCGGCTTCCGGAGTGTTCTCGGCGTTCCAGGTCCCGGCGAACGCCGAGTACAGCCGCTCCGTCCCCGACTCCGAGCGCGGCAAGGCGTTCGGACTGGCCTCGGCGGCCGTCCGGATGGCCCAGGGGGTCGGCATCTCCCTGGCTGGCCTCGCCGCAGACCACGCCCCGGCGTCCGTCGTCATCACCGTGTTCGGCGCCGTCGGGGCGGCGGTCTCCGCCGTCCTGGCGCTGCGGTGGTCCCGGATGCCGGGCCGCCCCACCGAAGCAGCGGTGGTCGAACCCGTCACGACCCCGATCCGCCCGTTCCCCCGTCCCCGTGCCTCGTCCAAGGACCTCGAATGACCCTCACCGCTCCACCCGCCACCGAGCCGCGACCGGGGGAGCACCTGCGCGGCACCCTGCGCCAGCGCCACCTGGGCATGCTCGCCATGGGAGGCGTGATCGGGTCCGGCCTGTTCGTCGGCTCCGGCGCGGGCATCGCCGCGGCCGGACCGGGGATCGTGCTGTCCTTCGCGGCGGCCGGCGTCCTCACCGTGCTGGTGATGCGGATGATGGCCGAGATGGCCGCCGCCCACCCGTCCAGCGGCTCGTTCTCCGAGCACGCGGAACGTGCCTTCGGCGCATGGGCCGGGTTCACCATCGGCTGGCTGTACTGGCTGACCCTGGTCGTGGTGCTCGCCCTGGAGTCGACCGCGGCCGCCGTCATCGTGCACGGCTGGCTCCCGGCCGTCCCGCAGTGGCTCATGGTGCTGCTGTTCATGTCGGTCTTCACCGCGGTCAACCTCACCGACGTGCGGAACTTCGGCGAGTTCGAGTTCTGGTTCGCCCTGGTCAAGGTCGCCGCGATCGTAGCCTTCCTGGTCGTCGGCGTGCTGGCGATCGCCGGGGTGCTCCCCGGCGGGGACACCGGAGCCCTGGACGGCGACCTGCTGCCGCACGGCTGGGCCGGCGTCGCGGCCGGACTCACCACCGCCGTCCCGGCGTTCGGCGGCCTGGAGGTCGTCACCATCGCCGCCGCCGAGTCCGACGACCCGGCCCGGGCCACCGGGCGGGCCGTCCGCGCCGCGGTCTGGCGGATCGCCGTCTTCTACCTCGGCTCCATGGCGGTCGTGGTCAGCCTGCTGCCGTGGTCCGACCCGCAGGTCGGTGCCGGCCCGTTCGCCGCCGTCCTCGACCACGTCGGCGTTCCCGCCGCGGGACAGGTCATGCGGGTCGTCGTGCTGCTCGCCCTGCTGTCCGCGCTCAACGCCAACACCTACGCCGCCGCCCGGATGGCCTTCTCGCTGGCCCGCCGCCGCCAGGCGCCCGCGCTGCTGGCACGGCTCGGCCGGACGGGCGTCCCCCGTGCGGCCGTGCTCGCCTCGGCCGCGTTCGGATTCGTCGGAGTCGTGCTCAACCTGCTCTGGCCGCGCACGGTCTTCCTCCACCTGCTCGACGCGGTCGGCACGGTGCTGCTGCTGGTCTGGATCCTGGTCGCCTGCTCCCAGCTGCGCCTGCGCCGGCGCCTGCCGGCCGACTCGCCGGTGCGGATGTGGGGCCACCCGTACCTGAGCTGGACCGCGCTGGCCGCCATGGTCGCGCTGCTCGGGCTGATGCTCGTCGATCCCGGCACCAGGATCCAGCTGATCAGCACGGCCGTGCTCGCCTCGGTCGTCCTCGCCGCCGCCCTGATCCGTGGCCGCCGCGCAACCGCGGCTGCCGAACAGTAGAGAGAGATCCATGGACCGCATCTCCCTGACCCGCGCGTACCTGGCCGAACTGGGCCGGCCCGGAGCCGACGCCCGGACGGCCGGACCGGCGGGCCCGGCGGGCCCGGTCGGCCCGGTCGGCTCAGCGTTCCTCGACGGAATGTACGAGGGCAGGTACCTGTCCCGGCCGCTGTTCCTCGGCCACGCCGAACAGGTGCAGCTCCACGCCGACCTGGAGAACCTGCGCACCGCCCTGGCGGCCCTCCCCGACCTGCTCTTCGGCGGCGACTTCGAGGCGTTCGCCCGGGCCGTCGGGCTGACCGACGTCCAGGTCTCCGCCGTGATGCGCGGCCGCGGCGCGACCGTGAGCCGGCAGACCCGGGCCGACCTCTACGCCGACGACACCGGCTTCAAGCTGCTCGAACTCAACATCGGCAGCGCCGTCGGCGGGATGGACAACCCCGACATGTGCCGGGAGCTGCTCGCCCGCCCGCACCTCGCGGACTTCGCCGAACGCCACAAGCTCGGCTTCGTGGACTCGCTCCGCGAACAGGTCGAGAACATCGTGGTGGAGAGCGGCTACGGCCCCGGGGACGACCCCGTGGTCGCGCTGACCGACTGGCCGGACGCGTACGGGCGGATGCTCCCCTACATGGAGGCGCTCTGCGAACGCTGGGGCGAGTACGGGCTGGAGGCGTACCCCTGCCACGTCGGGCAGCTGGAGGCGCGGGACGGCCGGGTGTGGCTGGGGGAGCGGCCCGTCGACATCGTCTTCCGGGTGTTCCTGATCGGCGACCTGCTCAAGTCGCCGGAGTCCCTGCGCCTGGTCGACCCGATCCTCGACGCCGCCGACCGCGGCGAGGTCCGGATCTTCACACCGCTGGACTCGGCCGTGTACGCCAGCAAGGGCGCCCTCGCCCTGCTCTCCGACGAGCGGAACCGGCGGCTGTTCGGCGCCGACGTGCTGGCGGGCCTCGACCGGATCCTCACCTGGACGCGGATGGTCCGTCCGGGCCCGGTCACCCTGGAGGACGGGGAGTCCGTCGACCTCGTCGAGTACGCCCTGGCCCACCAGCACGACCTGGTGCTCAAGCCCACCTCGCTGGCCGGCGGCACCGGCGTGCTGCCCGGCTGGACACCGGGCCTGACCGCACAGGAGTGGAGCACGCGCATCCACGCGGCGCTCGACCGCCCGTACATCCTCCAGCGGCGGGTCCGGCCCTCCGTCGAGCTCTTCGCGGACGACAACGGCGAACTCCGCCCCTGGACACCGCTGTGGGGGGTGTTCACCGTGGTCAACGGCTACGGCGGCGCCTACGTACGCGCCACCCCCGCCGACGGCGGAGGACTGGTCGTCAACCTCGCCACGGGGGCGCACGCCGGTCCCGTCCTCCACGGACTCGCCCCGAGCTGAGCAGTGGTGCACCGCAGCTCGTCCCGCCCCGACCTGCCGCCGCCCGGCGGACCGTAAGGACGTGGCAGCATCGGCATCGTGGTGATCTACGACGAACGGCTCTCCGTTCCGGTGCGCTGGTGGCTGGCCGCCGCGGCCTCCGCCGCCGGGCTGGCCGCGGCGCTGCTCCCGCTCGGACCGATGCCCGCGGTGGCCGCCGGCGCCCTGCTGCTGGCGGTCACGGCCTCGGTGCTGCGCGGCTACGGGGCGGTGCGCATCCGGGTCTGCGACGGTGTGCTGGTGGCCGGGCAGATCGTGCTGCGGGCCGAGCACTTCGGCGGGATCGAGATCCTCGACGAGACCGAGGCGCTGGCCTGGCGCACCCGGCGGGCCGGTCCGCGGGCCCGGCTGCTGATGCGCGGGTTCCTGCCGCAGGCCGTCCGGGTCGACATCGTCGAGCCGACCCTGCTCTGCCCGTTCGTCTATCTCTCCACCCGCCGCCCGGCCGAACTGGCCGGCGTGCTCGCCGACGCCCGCACCCGGTACGGCCTGCACACCGCGGCCTGATCCGCGCACGGCCCTGCGCCGGGGGTCTCAACGGCTCCCGGCGGCACGCCAGTCGGCGGCGAGGGCGGCGACGGTCGGGTGGCGCCCGGCCGGATCGGGGTCGGTAGCCCGGGCGATCACCGCGAGACCGGCCGGACCGCCGCGCCAGGCGCGTTCCTCGTCGCCGGCGTCCAGCAGCAGGCGGGCGGCCCTGCCCAGGGTGAACACCGTCGACCGGGTGTCGACCACGGCTTCCCGGGTGCACTGCTCCGGTGCCAGGTAGCGGCGCGAGCCCGGCAACCGGTCCTCCGTCAGGACGAAGGGCCCGGGTCGGTACTCGTCCAGGTCGACCAGCCGCAGGGTACGGGCCGCGAAGTCGTACAGCATCGAGCCGTCGTAGAGGTCGACCGCGATGAAGCCTGCGGCCTCGACCGCGAGATGGGCGTCCAGCAGCCGGTCCACCGCCGTCAGGACCTCCGGCAGCGGCAGCGCCCGGAACCGCGCCATCGGGCTGCCGGGACTCGTCCGGTCGCCGGGCCGCCCGGCCACCGGGTGGTACAGCACCTCGCCCGGGCACCACGGCAGGACGACCGCCGGGCGCCCGTCCGCGGTGAATCCGTGCACCTGCGGCACGATCGCCGGATGCCGGACCGCCCGGTGCAGGGCCCGACCGCGGAGCACCGTGGCAGCGGCCGCGTCCGTCCGTGCCGCCTTGACGAACCACCGCTCACCACAGGCGAGTTCGACCCCGTAGGAGTGGCAGCCGGAGTCCTGTGCGCGGAAGGCCGCGAACACCGTACCGAGGTGGCCGAGCAGGGACTCCAGCCCGGTGACCTCGCGGAGGCCGAGGACCCGGTGGCCGGTCACCGGACGCCGCCGGTCAGCAGCCGCCAGGGCGCGGTGAGCAGCGCCGCCTCCTCCGGCGTCGGCAGACCCGGGGCGCCGAGGGCCATCGCGGCGCCGAGCAGCGCGTCCGCGGCGCCCGACCAGGTCCGGCCGAGCTGCAGGCCGCCCGGCTCCCCGTCCGCGTCGTCCTCGACGACGGTGAAGGCGGCCTCGCCGCCCCGGGTGCGGGCGCTCGCGAGGACGGCGGCGTGCACGGCGAGGAAGCCGCGGCCGAGCGGCGAGCCCGGGCGTCCGGCGCCGGGGATCAGCAGGGCCGCCGAGTGGTCGGAGCCCAGGTACGGGCCGGCGTCGGGCCGGTCGGCGAGCCAGCGTTCCCAGGCCGCGGCGTAAGCGGTCCGTCCGGCGCCGGTCCAGGCGGAGGCCAGCAGGCCGGCCGTGGCCGGGGTCAGGGCGGCGGCCGCGTCCGCGACCCGGGCGACCTCCTCGCCCGAGGGGCCGAACAGCACGCCGGGGGAGAGCTCCGCCAGTACGTCGACGGTGTGTGCGCGGCTGTGCCCGGCAGTCGGGGAGAAGGCCTCGTTCGCCCGGCGCACCGCCTCCCGGGCCGCGGCGTCCGCGGCCGGGACGGCGGCCACCCGGAACAGCCGCCCGGGCCAGCGCGTCACGTTGACCCCGTCGACGGTGTGCATCACCACGAGCCACGGAGGCTCGCAGGAGTCCTTGGCGACCCGCCGTCCGACCTCGGCACCGGCCATCGGTCCGGTGTCGCCCTCGCCCACGTACAGGTAGCCGCTCAGCACGGCGCCATGGTAGGCGAGTCAGTGCCCGCGCGGTGCGTACATGATGACGGCGACCCCGACCAGGCAGACCAGGGCGCCGATCACGTCGTAGCGGTCCGGCCGGTAGCCGTCCACGACCATGCCCCAGGCGAGCGAACCCGCGACGAAGACACCGCCGTACGCGGCCAGGATCCGGCCGAAGTCCGCGTCGTCCTGCAGGGTCGCCACGAAGCCGTACGCGCCGAGCGCCAGCACCCCGGCGCCGATCCACACCCACCCGCGGTGCTCCCGGGTGCCCTGCCACACCAGCCAGGCGCCGCCGATCTCCAGCAGGGCGGCGAGCAGGAACAGCAGGACGGAACGCAGGACGGTCATGGCCCGACCCTATGTGCTGCAACGGCCCTGCCCCGCCCGGGTGTGCACACCCGGGCGGGGCAGGGCCGAGCCCGTCGTCAGACCGCGGCGGGGACGGGGCGGCGGTCCTTGAGGTGGACGCCCAGGGCCACCAGGGCCGTCGCCGCGGCCAGGACGCCCACCGCCGCCGCCAGGGAGCCGACCAGCGCGGCGGCGGCCAGCAGCACGAGCGGGCAGACGAACTCGCCGAGGAAGAAGGCCGCCGTCCACAGACCGGTGCCGCGGCCGCGGTCCGCGTGGTCCAGCAGGGCCATCGCCCGGGTGAGCAGCAGCGGCAGCAGGACGCCGGTGCCGAGGCAGTCGACCACGGCGCCGGCCACCAGCAGCGACGCCCGGTCGGCGACCGCCATCAGCACGAATCCGGCCGCGCAGAGCGCCAGCACCTGCGGCAGGAAGCGCTGTGCCCGGGCCGTGAAGCGGGCGAAGCCGGCCGCCCCGGCGACGGTGGCCGCACTGGCCAGTGCGGTCGCCGCGCCGATCACGGCCGGTGCGGTCACCCCCAGGTCGTCCAGCAGGTAGGAGGTCTCCACCGGCACGGTGTAGAACACCACCGCGCCGAACACCGTCAGTCCGCAGGTCGGTGCCAACCGCCGCCAGGGGAAGGGCCGTTCCTCGCCGCCGCCGCCCGGCCCGACCGGCTCCGCCGGAGCGTCCGCGGCAGCGGTGGCGGCCGTGGCAGTGACGGCGGCCTTCGGCGCGGGCCGCAGCACGGTCGCCATCAGCGGCGCCAGCAGCAGGCTCACCGCGTACGCCCAGAACGGCGCCCGCCAGCCGGCCGAGCCGACGGCCCCGCCGATCGCGAAGAACGCGGTGGCGGAGACGGCGGCGCAGATCGTCTGCAGGGCGAGGTAGCGGTCCCGGGTGCGGCCGCTCCAGTAGTCGCCGATCAGGGTGGTGCAGCAGGTCATGATGACGGCCTCGGTGACGCCGACGAGCGCCCGGCTGGCGACGATCGCCCCGAGCGAGTCGAGCCAGAGCGGCGCCGTGCCGACGAACGCGTACGCGACGGTCGCCCCGACCAGCAGCCGGTGTCGGCCGAGCCGGTCGATCAGCACGCCGGCGAACGGGGCGAGCAGGGCGAGCGCCAGCGCGGGGATCGTCAGGGCGACCGGCACCAGCGCGTCGGCGCCGGGGGTGGCGGCGAAGTGGTCCTGGATCCTGGGCAGGACGGGGGCGATGAGGACGGCGCCCAGGATCGGCAGGCAACTGCCGGCCATCAGCAGCACGGCCTTGAGCCGCAGGCCGGGTACGGACGCGGCCGGTGCGTCGGCGACCGCCGGCGCGGGGGCGACTGCCGTGGCGAGGGTGGCGGGCAGGTCGGGGTCGGCGGTCGCCACGGGGGCGTCGGTACTGTCGTCGGGGGCGATGGGGGCGGGCACTTGATCTCCGTTCACGGACGGTGGGGCAGGTGGGGCGCTCGACTGTCGGCGTGGAACGCGCCTACTACTACCAGCAGTTCGTTGCGGCTCCCAGCCCTCGCCCACCCCGTGGGACGGCCCCGCCCCGGCCCGGTGGCGCCCGGTGCGGCCGCTACCAGGGCACGACCTGTCCGAGGTGGTCGACGAAGTGGAGTCCGGGCTTTCCGCGGTGGGCCTCGATCGTGTCCACCACCCCGGGAACGCTCTCCTCCACGCCGAGTTCGGCGTCCGGGCCGCCGAGGTCGGTGCGGACCCAGCCCGGGTCCGTTAGCAGCAGCGTCCGCGGATCGTCCGCGTGCCGGGCGGCGTGACAGCGCATCAGCTGGTTCAGCGCGGACTTGCTCGCCCGGTACAGGTCCTGCCCGCCGTCGGTGTTGAGGGCGATGCTGCCCTGGTCGGAGGACATCACGCCGATCGTCCCGGCCGGGGCGACCAGCGGGCGCAGCCACTCGACGACGCGCATCGGGCCGAGCGCGTTGGTGGCCATCACCTCGGTGAACATCTCCGTCGGGACGTCGCCGATCGGGAGGTCGCCGCGGGTGACGGCGGCGTTGACGAAGAGCAGGTCGAGCGTGCGTCCCGCCAGCCGGTCGCGCAGGGCGGTGATCCCTCCGGGGTCGGTCATCTCCAGCGACTCGACGGCGAGGCGGCCCCCGGACTCCTCGGCCAGGTCGTGCAGGCCGGTGCGCCGGCTGCCGCGGACGGTGCCGATGACGTCCCAGCCGCGGCGCAGGTACTCCGCCGCCAGTTCGAGGCCCAAGGTCCGGGAGGCGCCGACGATCAGGGCGGTCGGGCGGGTGTCGGTCATGTCGTTTCCTGTCGTGCGTGTGGAGCGCCGCCTCGGCGGCGGCTCCGCAGAAGTGGTGACGAATCGTCAGGGTGGGCCGCCGGTCGGGCGGCCGGGCCGTCGTCGGTGCGTCACTGCGCGCCGACGGGCTGTCATGCACCGAGTCTCCGACGGGCCCGACCGGCCGTCCAATACCCTTCGGTCCGCATTGATACCGTCCGGATATGGATCTCGACCTGCGGAAGCTCCGCTACTTCGTCGCGGTGGCCGAACACCGGCACTTCGGCCGGGCCGCGCGGGCCCTGTTCATCGCCCAGCCCGTCCTCAGCCGCCAGATCCGGGTCTTCGAGCGGGAGTTCGGCTGCCCGTTGCTCGAGCGGACCACCCGCAGCGTCGAACTGACCCCGGCCGGGCAGCGGTTGTACGAGGAGGCACGGAGGATCACCGCGGTGGTGGACTCGGCCGTCCGCCGCGTACACGAGGCCGCGCGCGGCGAACAGCGCCTGGTCGTCGCCTTCGCACCGGGCCTGCACGTCTCGCACGCCGTCCGGGCCTTCGCCCGGAGCCACCCGGACGTCGCCGTCGACGTCTTCCCGCTGCGCTGGTGGGAGCGGGACGCGCCGCTGCGCGACGGCCGCGTCCACGTCGCGTACCTCCGCCGGCCGTTCGACGACACGGGGCTGCGCACCGTCGCCGTCGACCGGGAGACCAAGGTGGCGTGCCTGCCCGTCACGCATCCACTGGCCGGGCGCCCCGCACTCACCACGGCGGACCTCGACGGCGAGCCCCTCCTCGACGGCAAGGAACGGCGGACGTCCACGCTGGAGGGCAAGTTCGAGCTCATCGCCTCCGGGCAGGGCATCGCGCTCGTCCCCGCGAGTGTCGCCGACTCGTACTCCCGCCCCGACCTCGTCCACCTGCCGGTGACCGACCTCCAGCCGGTCGAGACCTGCCTCGCCGTGCCGCAGGACGACTGCACCGGCCCCGCAGCCGACTTCCTCGACCTCGCCGCCGCCCTCCTGCGCCCCCGCGCGGACGGCGCCGACGCCCCGGCCCCCGCCGACGAGTAAGAGCCGTCTTCCAAGGGCGTGCGAGTGCCTCACGAGGGCGCGTGGGGAGGCACCTTCCGGCCGAAGACCGGGGGAGAACCGCGCAGTCCGGGAGTGGTGCTGCCGACGAGTCCGAGTCGCCCTCGGTCCGCACGGCGGCCCGCATCCGAATCGCGCAGTTCTCCCCCCGGCCTTCGCCGGGAGGTACCCCACGCACTCCTGAACCGACCGTTCGAGCGCCCTTCGGGCAAGTCCGGGGCCGGCCCGTCAGCGGTAGGGGACCACCGCCACCGGGCAGGTGACGTGGTGGATCGCCGCATGGGTCACCGGGCCGACGTGGCCGCCGAAGGTCACCCGCCGGTCGTGGCGGCCGACCACAAGCAGGCCGACGTCCTCGCCGACGGCCTCCACCACCGCGAGCGCGGCGCTGCCGGGTACCACGGTCGCCTCCACCTCGACGTCCGGATGCTTGGTGCGCCACGGCTGCAACGCCTCGGTGAGCGCCTGCTCCTCGGCCGACGCCAGGTCCGCGGAGATCGCCGCGATCGCGCCGAAGGCCATGTACTCGCTGCCCGCCGGCGGCCCGGCCGCGTGCAGCACCCGCAGCGACACCCCGCGCTGCGCGGCGGCCCGGAAGGCGAAGTCCAGCACCTCGGGACAGTCGTGGCGGAGGTCCAGGGCGAGGGCGACGGCACTGCGGGCCGGGGCCGGGTCGACCCCGCCGCCGGCCCGGACGAGCACCACCGGGCAGACCGCCCCGGCCAGCACCTCCTGGCTGACCGAGCCGACCAGGAAGCCGCGCAGCGTGCTCAGCCCGCGCGAGCCCAGCACCAGCACGGACGCCTTCTCGCCGGCGGCCTTCAGCACGGCGGCGGGCGCGTCGGGCACCAGCCGCGAGGTGACCGCCACGTCGCCGGCGGACGCCCGTACCGCGGCCTCCTGGTCGGCCAGTTGCTGCCGGACCCAGCGGTCCGCGTCCTCGCCGCCGAGGACGTGGTGCTTGGGCCACGGCCAGGCCTGGACGAGCTCCAGCGGCAGCCCGCGCAGCGCCGCCTCGACGGTCGCCCACCGCAGGGCGGCGATGCTCTCGGCCGAGCCGTCGTAACCGACGACGACGGGTCCGTTCACGGGATCCTCCCGGTGGTGCGATCGTTCGGTGCCGGTACGGCCGGGCCGGGCCGGCGGGCACGGCGTGCGGGCACGTCGCGGGCGGCGCCGGGAACGCGCCGCCGGGGTACGCCCGTGCCGCGTGCGCCCCATCGCACCAGTCTCGCGCGATCGGAGACAGGGCCGGACGGCCCTTCCCCGGGCGACGGCCGGGTGAACGCCCGGCCGAGCCCCGGCGAACCGGGCCGACCGGTACGGCCACGGGGTACCTCGGGTCGCCCGGGAGGGCGGACCGGATGCCCCACCGGGGTACCGCGCCGCAGCTGCACGGCAGGGCCCCGACCCGCCGCGGCCGCCCGGCCCCGTTCGGCGGACCGGCCGCCCCCGGCGGACCCGGCAGCCTGGCGGTCCGCGCGGCCCCGGGCTCTACTGGGGCGAGACGGCCGAGGAACCGGCCGCCGACAGCGCGCGCCCGGTGCGCCCGCCGTGCCCGCCGGAGGACAGCCGTGAACGACAACGCCCGCCCCGAGCCCGGCCGCGACCCTGGCGGGGACCCGTCGCAGGGCCCCGACGAGCCGGACCGCGCCGCGATCGCGCGCCGGATCGGCGAACGCCGCGACGCCCTGGGCCTGACCGAGGCCGAACTCGCCGCCAAGGCCGGGATGGCGACCCGCTACCTGCAGCACCTCGCCGAAGCCGGACCGGCCTTCGACCCCGGCGGGTTCCTCCGCCTCGCGAGCGCCCTCGGGCTCAGCCACCGCGAACTCGTCGAGGGCCGCACCGACGAGGCGCCGGGCCGGGCCGCGGCCCCGGAACACCCCGTGCTGATCAGGCTCACCGTCCGCGAGTGCTGGGACCGGATCGGCGACCACGGCGTCGGCCGGGTCGCCGTCCCCGCCGGCCCCGGCCCCGCCGTCCTCCCGGTGAACTACGTCGTCGACGCGGGCACCGTCGCCTACCGGACCGTCCCGCACAGCGCCGCCGCACCGGACTCCGGCACCGCCCTCTCCTTCCAGATCGACCGGATCGACGAGCGGCTCAGCCGCGGCTGGAGCGTGCTGCTGGCCGGCACCGCCGAGCACGTGACCGCGCACGAGGAGATCGACCGCCTCGCCGGGCACCCCGGGTCCGAACCGTGGTCGGGCGGCGACAACCCGCTCTGGATCCGGATCCGGCCCACCCGGGTCACCGGCCGCCGCGTCGGCTCACTCTGAGCCCGGCCCGGCCGCCGCGCGGAAGACACGCCGCCCGGCCACCACCGGCACGGCCGCTCCGATCGACAGGCCCTCTCCCACGGATCCCACGGATCCCACGGATCCTGCCGGGCGCGCGACTCCGGGTGCCCACCGCCGCGCGCCGATCCGACACGATCCGAACGACAGGGCCTAGCCTGGCCGGGCCATGACGATCGCCATCGCCCTGCTCACCCAGGACCTCCGCCTGCACGACAACCCGGTGCTGCACGCCGCCGCCCGCAGCGCCGACGAGGTCGTCCCGCTCTTCGTGCTCGACCCCGGCGTCGAGGCGGCCGGATTCGCCGCCCCCAACCGTCGGGCCTTCCTCGCGGACTGCCTGGCCGACCTCGACGCCTCGCTCCGCCGGATCGGCGGGCGGCTGCTGATCCGCCGGGGCTCCGCGGCGGCCGAGACGGCGCGCCTCGCGGAGGAGACCGGAGCGGTCGCCGTCCACGTCGCCGCCGGCGTCAGCTCCTTCGCGCGGCGCCGCGAGAGCGCCCTGCGGAAACACCTCGGCGACCGCCTCCACGTGCACGACGGCTCCCTCACCGCCCTCGTGCCCGGCGCCGCCGCGCCCGCCGGCAAGGACCACTACGCCGTCTTCACCCCGTACTTCCGGGCCTGGCAGCGGAGTTCGCGCCGCATGCCGCACCGGGCGCCGCGGAGCCTGCGCACCCCCGCGGGCCCCGCCGGGACGGACCCGGACGCGATCCGCCCCGAGCGCACCGACTCGCCGGGCCTGCCGCCCGGCGGGGAGACCGAGGCCCGCAGGCGCTGGAAGGCCTGGGACGTCACCGCCTACGAGGAGGTGCACGACGACCTGGCCGCCGACGGGACGTCACGTCTCTCCCCCTACCTGCACTTCGGCTGCCTCTCCGCGACCGAGCTGGTCGACCTCGCCGAACGCCGCGGCGGCCCCGGCGCGGAGGCCTTCGTCCGGCAGCTCGTCTGGCGGGACTTCCACCACCAGGTGCTCGCCGCCCGGCCGGACGCCGCCTGGCAGGACTACCGCGGCAAGGGCGACCGGTGGCGCGAGGACTCCCGCGAGGCCGAGGCCTGGCGGCAGGGCCGCACCGGCTTCCCCGTGGTCGACGCCGGGATGCGCCAACTCGCCCACGAGGGCTGGATGCACAACCGGGCCAGGCTGCTCACCGCCTCCTTCCTGACCAAGACGCTGTACCAGGACTGGCGGACCGGAGCCCGGCACTTCCTGCACCTGCTGGTGGACGGCGACCTCGCCAACAACCAGCTCAACTGGCAGTGGGTGGCCGGCACCGGCACCGACACCCGTCCCAACCGGGTGCTCAACCCGCTCACCCAGGCCGACCGCCTCGACCCGGACGGCGCCTACGTACGCCGGTGGGTGCCCGAACTCGCCCACCTCCGGGGCCGGTCCGTCCACCGGCCCTGGCTGCTGGAGCGTCCGCCGGCCGACTATCCGGCGCCCCTGGTCGACCCGGGCGAGGTGGCGGCGCGACTGCGGCGGGGCCGGGGCCTGGACTGACCGGGCCGGCCCGGCCGCCCCTGGACCACCCGCCGACCGCCCGACCTGCGAGGCCGAATGGACGCCGTGCTGCACGCGCTGGAGATCACCGGCGCGATGACCTGGGAGATCACCTGGGCACTGATCCTCGGCTTCCTGCTGTCGGCGGTCGTCCAGGCGGTGGTCCACCGGGAGACGGTCGCCCGGGCACTGGGCGACGACCGGCCGCGGACGCTGGCGCTCGCCTCCGGGCTCGGCATGGCCTCGTCCTCCTGCTCGTACGCCGCCGTCGCACTGGCCCGCTCGCTGTTCCGCAAGGGCGCCGACTTCACCGCGGCGATGGCCTTCGAGATCGCCTCGACCAACCTGGTCGTCGAACTCGGGGTGATCCTGGCGCTGCTGATGGGCTGGCAGTTCACGGCGGCCGAGTTCACCGGCGGCCCGATCATGATCGTGGTGCTGGCGGTGCTCTTCCGGCGGTTCCTCCGGGCGCCGATGGTCCGGGAGGCGCGGGAGCACGCCGACCGCGGGGCGGCCGGCTCGATGGAGGGCCACGCCGCGATGGACATGGGCGTGCGCCGCGGCGGCGGTTTCCTCCGCCGGCTGGCCTCGCCCGAGGGCTTCACCTCGGTCTCGCACGTCTTCGTGATGGAGTGGGCCGCGATCCTGCGGGACCTCGTCCTCGGCCTGCTGATCGCCGGGGCGGTCGCCGCCTGGGTGCCGGACTCCTTCTGGGAGGCCTTCTTCTTCACCGGCCACCCCGTCGCGGCGAAGGTCTGGGGCCCGCTGATCGGTCCGGTGGTGGCCGTCGCCTCGTTCGTCTGCTCGATCGGCAACGTGCCGCTCGCGGTGGTCCTGTGGAAGGGCGGCATCAGCTTCGGCGGCGTGGTCTCGTTCATCTTCGCCGACCTGCTGATCCTGCCGATCCTCAACATCTACCGGAAGTACTACGGGCGGCGGACGACGCTCTTCCTGCTCGGCACTTTCTACCTCGCCATGGTGGCCGCCGGGTACGCCGTCGAGATCGTCTTCGGCGCGCTCGGCCTGATCCCCGACCAGGCGGACGCCACCGTGCCCTCCGAGGGGGTCCGCTGGGACTACACCACCTGGCTGAACATCCTCTTCCTGCTGCTCGCCGCGGTGCTGCTGGTCCGCTTCTTCCGGACCGGCGGCGCCGGGATGCTGCGCGCGATGGGCGGCGCCCCCGACGCGGCGCGGCACGGGCACGGCACCGTCCCCGGGGCCGGCCCGTCCGTGTGATCGCGCCGCCGCGGGGAAGGCGCCTCCCCCGGACGGGGCGACCGGGCCCCGCGGCAGCGAACGGAGGCCGATCATGGCCGAGTCTGTGCCACCCTCAGGAAACGCCACCCGTGCCGACCGGGCGAGCAGCCCGCAGAAGGGCACGATCCGGACGAACGTGCCGGCCCGCCTGGACCGGCTGCCCTGGTCGCGCTGGCACTGGCGCATCGTCATCGGCCTCGGGACGGTCTGGATCCTGGACGGCCTCGAAGTCACCATCGTCGGCAACATGGCCTCCCGGCTGGCCGAGTCGGGCAGCGGCATCGACATCAGTGCCGCCCAGGTGACCACCACCGCGGCGGCCCTCTACGTCGCCGGTGCGTGCAGCGGCGCCCTCTTCTTCGGCTGGCTGACCGACCGCCTCGGCCGGAAGAAGCTCTTCATGGTGACGCTCGGCGTCTACCTCGCGGCGACCGCCGTCACCGCACTCGCCTGGACGCCCTGGTTCTTCTTCCTCTGCCGGTTCTTCACCGGCTTCGGCATCGGCGGCGAGTACGCGGCGATCAACTCGGCGATCGACGAGCTGATCCCGGCCAGGGTCCGCGGCAGGGTCGACCTGATCATCAACGGCAGCTTCTGGATCGGTGCCGCGATCGGCGCCTTCGCCTCGATCGCCCTGCTGAACACCGCGCTGTTCGCGACCGACGTCGGCTGGCGGCTCTCCTTCGCCCTCGGCGTCGTTCTCGGCCTCGTCATCCTGCTGGTGCGGCGGCACGTCCCGGAGAGCCCCCGCTGGCTGTTCACGCACGGCCGCGCCGAGGAGGCCGAACGCCTGGTGGACGACGTGGAACGGACGGTCGCGGAGGAGACCGGGGAGAAGCTCCCGCCCGCCACCGAGGAGATCACCATCAGGCCCAGGGGAGCGCTCGGGTTCATCACCATCGCCCGGACGGTGACCTCCACCTATCCGCGGCGGACGGTCCTCGGCCTCGCCCTCTTCGTCGGCCAGGCCTTCCTCTACAACTCCGTCACCTTCGGCTACGCGGTGATCCTCACGACGTTCTTCAACGTCCCCGACGGCAACACCGGGTACTACTTCGCCGTCATCGCCGTCGGCAACTTCCTCGGACCGCTGCTGCTCGGCCACCTCTTCGACTCGGTCGGCCGCAAACCGATGATCGCCGGCACCTACATCGGCTCGGGCGTGCTGCTCTTCCTGACGGCCTACCTCTTCCAGCAGGGCACGCTCGACGCGACGACCATGACGGTGTGCTGGACGGCCGTGCTGTTCCTCGCCTCCGCCGGCGCCAGCGCCGCCTACCTGACCGTCAGCGAGATCTTCCCGCTGGAGACCAGGGCGCTGTGCATCGCGTTCTTCTACGCCGTCGGCACCGCGATCGGCGGCATCACCGGACCGCTGCTCTTCAACGGCCTGGTCAGCAGCGGCAAGACCGCCGACACCACGCTCGCCTTCTCGATCGGCGCCGCACTGATGGTGGTGGCGGGACTCGTCGAGGCGGCGATCGGGGTGAAGGCCGAGCGCCGCAGCCTGGAGTCGCTCGCCGCGCCGCTCAGCCAGGTGCAGGCCGCGGCCGCCGGGCCTTCCTGACGGCGGCAGGCCGTGACACCGGTGCGCGGCACCGGTCCGGCCGGGCGGCGACCGCGCCACCCGCGGTCCCCCGTCCGGCCGGGTTCTTCCCGGCGGAGCTGGGCAGACGCGGAACCGGAGCCTCTCCGCCCGCGGCGGACCGGACCGCGGCCGCCGGCACAATTGGGGCCCGCGCCCGCCGGCACCGCGGCCGCCGGACGGCAGCCGCGGTCGGGGGACAGCCGCTCCGACGGGAGCAGCGCACACAGTGGTCGGACACGGTCGACGGGGTGAGCACATGGCGAAGGGCGCCGCAGGGCGGCCACGGCACGCCGCCGGGGCCGCACGGACCGTCTCCGAACGCCACCGGTGCTACTTCGGCGCACCCGGGGACATCCGGTCGGGCCGCGACTTCACCACCAGGGTCCTCGACGAGTGGGGGCGCCCCGGCGGCGAGGAGCGCCGTGCCGACATGCTGCTGGTGGTCTCCGAACTGCTCTCCAACGCCCTCCTGCACGGTGGCAGCCCGATCGAACTCACCCTGGTGCGGGACGGCCCGTCCGCCCGGGTCGAGGTCTTCGACGGCGGACCGGGCAGCCCCGCCCCCCGCGAACCGCCGGAGGCCGCCAACGGGCCCGGCGGCCGGGGACTGCACATCGTCGACCGGCTGAGCACCGGCTGGGGAGTCGTCCCGCACCACCACGGCAAGACCGTCTGGGCGGACCTCAGCCTCGCCGGCCGGGACGGGCAGGACGACGAGGAGCACCCCTGACCCGGCCCGTGCATCGGACGGCGGCGCCGGGGCAGACGCGGGTGGGGGAACCTCCCCCGCAAGCCCGAAAGGAGACAGCCGATGCTCGCGCTCGGACTCCTGCTGCTGGCGGCGACCGGTGCCTTCACCGGACTGCTGATCGCCGACAACCTCGACGGCGGACCGACCACCACGGTGGCCGTGCTCGGCAACCACATCGCCACCATGAACAGCCTCGCGGTCTTCCTCGCAGGGATCGCGCTGACCCTGATCTTCGTCTTCGGCTGCCTGCTGGTGGCCGCCGGCAGCCGTCGGCACCGCCGCCGCAGCGCCGAACTGCGCACCTCCCGCCGGGCCCGCGCCGCGGCCTCCCCGGCGGAGCCCGCCACCGTCCGGCCGTACCCCGACCAGTCCTACGCCGCCGCGCCCGAGCCGCAGCCGTACGCGGACCGGGCACCGCTCGGCGGCGCCGCGGGAGGCCCGGCCGACCCCGGGACGCACGCCCCGACCGCCACCGGGCTGCGGACCGACGACACGGCGGCCGAGCCCGCCCCGCAGCCGCAGCCGCAGCGGAGGCAGGGTCTGATCCACCGCCTCGGCCACTGAGCCCCGGCACGTCCGGAACGCCGGGCGCGGGCATGCGCCGTACGCTGCGCATGCCCGCGCCCGTCCCCGCGCCGGCCCTCCGGAGGGAGTAGAGCATGCCGTCCGCAGCCCTCTTCGACGTCGACGGAACGCTGCTCGACACCAGTTACCTGCACACCATCGCCTGGTCGGAGGCGCTCGCCCAGTTCGGGTACGAGCCGGCGACCGCGCGGATCCACCGGGCGATCGGCATGGCCGGCGACCAACTGCTCGACCACCTGCTCGGCACCGACCGGGACCACTCGCAGGACGACGCGATCAGCGCCGCCCAGCAGGCGCTCTACGCCCGATTCCGGCCCCGGCTGCGGGCCTTCGACGGCGCGGCGGACCTGCTCCGCGAGGTCGCTGCACGCGGGCGGCGGGTGGTGCTGGCGAGTTCGGCCTCCGGACGCGACCTGGAGGTGATGCGGCGGGTGCTCGGGGCCGAGGACGTGCTCTGGGCGGCCACCGGCGCCGACGACGTCGAGACCTCCAAACCCGCCCCCGACCTGGTGTACGCGGCCCTCGACCGGGCCGAGGCCGGCCCCGGCCAGGCCCTGTTCGTCGGTGACACCCGGTGGGACGTCCAGGCCGCCGCGGCGGTCGGCGTCCCGTGCATCGCCGTCACCTGCGGCGGGGTGGGGGAGTGCGAGCTGCGCGCCGCCGGCGCCCTGGAGGTCCACGCCGATCCGGCCGCACTGCTCGCCGCCCTCGACGACAGCGCCCTGGGCCGGGCCTGACGCCCCGGGCCCGGGAGCCGTCCTCGAAGGGTGCTCGGGTGGTCAGTCCAGGGCGCGCGGGAGCACCTCAACCGACCCTCCGAGTCGACCGACCCCCGGGCACCCTCGGAAGACGACTCCTGGCGCCCGCGTCGGGCGTGTCGTCGGGTGCCCCGGAGCAGGACGAACAGGGTGACCGCGGCCGCCGTCCCGCAGACCGCCCGCAGGGCCACCGCCGTGGCCGGGACTCCCGCGGTGGCCGGCCCCACCGCGCACACGGCGGCCAGCAGCAGCGCGCACGGCGGCAGCCGCCGCAGCGCCCGCCGGACGCCGTCCCACCGGCCGAGCCGCATGGTGCGGAGGCGCAGTTCGAGGTCCGAGTCCTGGCCGGGCCGGAGTTCCATCCGGCGGAGTATCCGCCGTTCACGCCAGGAGAGGCCGGGACCGTCCACCGCCGTCACCTCCGTCCGCCCCCGGCGGCTCCGGGGAAGTCGCTCCGCCTCCCGAGGCGGGCCGAGCCCGCGGATCCGTTGCGCGCCCACCCGGGCGGACCCGCCGGACACCGCCGATCCGCGGACAGCCGACCGGCAGATTCGCACCTTTAAGCCTTCTTGTTCAGGTTTCATCCACTTCGTGCGGTTAGTGGCCCGCCGAGCGGGTAGAACGACCAGAAGGAGGCGCCGGGCCCAGGCTGCCCCCCCTCCGCGACCCGGTGGCCGGCGGCCGCCGGCCCGCCCGGCACCTCGACGTGCCGGGGCGCCACCGTCTGAAGCCGTCGGGCGGCCGGGTGTCCCACCCCCCGCAGCGTGCTGCGCCGTGCGCGCACGTCCTGCGGTCCCCCCGCCCCACGGAGATGACTCCCCGTGTCCGCTGTTGCCGCTTCCACGACCACCGCCGCCCCTGCGGCGCCCGTCGAACCCGCCACCGCCCCGGCCCCGCGCCCGACCCAGCAGGAGATGCGGGCCATGGGCAAGGCCGAGGCCCGGGCCCTCAGCGACGCGCTCTTCGAGCGCCTCGCCGCCCTCGAACCCGGCACCCACGAGTACAGCTACGTCCGCGGCACCATCATCGAGCTGAACATGCCGCTGGTCCGCTTCGTCGCCGCGGGCTTCCGCCACCGCGCCGCCGACATGGACGACATCCTGCAGGTCGGGACGGTCGGCCTGATCAAGGCGGTGGACGGCTACGACCACCGGCGCGGCGTCGAGTTCGTCACCTACGCGATCCCGACGATCACCGGCGAGGTCAAGCGGTTCTTCCGCGACACCACCTGGCCCGTGCGGGTGCCGCGCAGCCTGCAGGAGCTCTACCTGACCGTGGCGCGCTCCTCCGACCGGCTGGAGCAGGACCTCGGCCGGCTGCCCACCCCGCAGGAGCTCGCCGAGGAGCTCGGACTCGCGCCCGACCAGGTCGCCGCGGGCCTCACCGCCGGCCGCGCCTACCGCTCGGACTCGCTGGACGCGCTCCGCGAGGACAGCCCGGACGAGCCCGGCAGCTCCCTCCTGGACCGCCTCGGCGCCTGCGACGCGGACTTCGACCTGGTCGACTTCCGGGAGTCCGTCCGCCCGCTGCTGCAGGAACTGCCGGAGCGCGAGCGGACGGTGCTGAAGCTGCGGTTCTGGGGCGGCCACACCCAGTCGGAGATCGCGGCCCGGATCGGCGTCTCCCAGATGCACGTCTCCCGCATCCTCGCCGCCACGCTCCGCCAGCTGCGCGAACGCCTGGACGACGCAGGCTCGGACGGCGCCCGCCGGCCCGCCCCGACCGGATGACCCGAAGACCGCGAGTGCACCTCAAGGGCGCGTGGGGGCACCTCCCGGCCGAAGGCCGGGGGAGAACTGCGCAATTGGGATGCGGGCCACCCCGAACGCCTCGACCGGCTCGACCGGCTCGGGCGGGCCGGGCGCGGCCGCCGGGCTACGCTGGCTCCGTGGCAGGCCGCGCCGAACACCACCCCGCGGCGCCGCCCGGCCCGGAGCCCGACGACGGCGCCGGGGCGGACGAGCGGTCCGTGCTGCAGGCCACCGTCGACCGGCTGCGGGCCGAGGTCGAGGGCCTGCAGACCGCCATGCGCACCCGCGCCGTCATCGAACAGGCCAAGGGCATGCTCGCGGAGCGCGAGGGCGGCACCCCCGACCAGGCCTTCGACCGGCTCGTCCAGCTCTCCCAGGACACCAACCGCAAGCTGGTGGAGATCGCCGCCGAGGTGGTGGGCGTCGCCGCCCCCATCAAGGACCGGACGGCCGGACCGGGCCGCCCCGGCCCGGCGGGCGCCGGGGGGGGGGGGGGGGGGGCCGTCGCCGAGGGCGCCGGGGTCGCGGGGGCCGGGGTCGGCTGCCCGCCGGGTGCGGTGATGCTGCCGTTCAGCGACACCAGGTTCGGCTTCACCGTGGCGTCGCCCGACAGGTCGATGTAGTCCTGGGTCTGCCCGTTGAAGTCCACGAACCCGCGCCACATGTCCCGGCCGAACGGGACGATCTCCTGCAACGCCCCGCCCGCGCCGGCGCTGATGGCGATCGAGGTCTGCTGCGCCATGTACGACACCATCCGGCTCGCCAGCACGTCCAGGTTCACCGACGGGGCGTCGTCGCCGCGCACGTACACGTGCAGGTCGTTCAGGCCGCCACCGGTCCGGTCCGCCTGCAGCACCGCGAAGGCCACCACCAGCTGCGAGGAGCTCTCCCGCGGCACCAGCGGCGTCACGTAGTACAGGTGGCCGTCCTTCTTCGACCGCAGCAGGAACTCGCCCGGGTTGTCCGCGTTCGTCGAGGCCGAGGTGTGGGAGTAGCCGAAGCCGCGGTCGTCCTTCGCGCCGCGCCCGCCCAGCCACTGCACCTCGTGGATCTGCGCGCGCACCACCGAGCCCGGGTACACCGCCCCCGGCAGCTCGCCCGGCGCGACCTCCTCGCGGTACGTCACGTCCGGCCTGCCGTCCGCCGAACCGCGCAGCACCAGCACCCCCGCCGGCTCCACCACCGTGCGCTGCATCCAGCCGATCTGCCGGGCCACCGAGATCACCACCACCGGCCGGGCCGTCCGCGGGTCCGGGCCGTCGCAGTACCCCCAGATGTCCTGCTCGCTGTAGACCAGCCCGGGGAACCGCTCGGCGAGCAGGTTGCGCAGGCTGTTGGCGCCCGTCCCGGAGAAGGCCCGGCCGAAGGCGCGGTCACCGCCGAACGCGCAGGTGGCCACCGTGTTCGAGCGGCCGTCCCAGACCGCGACGCCCTCCATCGGCTGCTCGCCGGAGCCGTCCAGGAGGGCCGTCCACACCCCGCCGCCCTGCGAGGCGTCCGGCAGGTAGTGCAGGCTGTGGCCCATCAGGTGCACCCCGGAGGCCAGGCCGGCGCTGTCGGTGAGCGCCTTGGTCGCCGCCGCGTACGAGGCGGTGCGCGCCTCGAAGTCGAAGTCGGGCATCGGCGCGGTCTTCACGCAGGCCGGCACGTCGGCGGTGCCGACCAGGTCGCAGCGGCCGCCGTCGCCCGTGCGGGTGTGCTCGGTGACCGCCAGCACCGAACGCGGCACGGCCGAGCCGCCGGCCGGGACGTCCAGCACCGTCGCCCTGGCGTAGTACCGGCCGGCGTCCTTGTCGTCGTCCCAGATCCCGGTGCCCGCCCGCACCAGTGAACCCACCGTCGCGAGCACCACCACCGCCAGTACGAGCCGCACCCGCCACCCGCGGAACCCGGCCCCCGACTCGTCCGCGACGAAGGCGACGCCCCACACCGTGCCGAGCAGCCCCACCGCCACCCACAGCCAGAACAGCGGCGCCGCGTCCAGCAGCCCGCCGTGCGGGAACAACTCCTGCTCGACCAGCAGCAGGTAACTCTGGTCCTGCTGGCCGAACCCGCCGAACAGGAAGTGCTTCACCACCCACACCAGCACGGCCACCAGCGGCATCCACAGCCACCAGACGGCCAGCGCGAGCACCCCGCGCCGCACCACGCCCTTGCGGACATCACGCTTCGTCATGCCGTCCCCCCGTTCGTCCCCGTCGCCCGCCCCCCGGTGCACGGGCCCCCGCAGCGTCCCTTCCCACCGCGCCCGCAGGGCAAGCCCGTCCGCGGAACGGACCCCGGCGCCGCCCGCCCCGCACGGTTGGTACGCTCCCGGTGAGCCGTGACTGGCGCGCAGGGATGGATTCGACCATCGGGGAGCGGCTCCGTGTCTCACGCTGTCGCCGTGCGCCTGGGCCGTCCGAGTCGTCACGAGGAGACAGCCTTGGCCACGCCCGGCTACCCCGCCGCACCCCACACCGCCGTCGACCCCACCGCGGGCACCGCCTTCCGCAGCGCCGTCGACGCCGTCCGCGCCGTCGAGCCCCGGGTCGCCGACGCCATCGGCGCCGAGATCCAGGACCAGCGCGCCTCCCTCAAGCTCATCGCCAGCGAGAACTACGCCTCCCCGGCGGTGCTGCTCGCCATGGGCAACTGGTTCAGCGACAAGTACGCCGAGGGCACCGTCGGCCGCCGCTTCTACGCCGGCTGCCGCAACGTCGACACCGTCGAGGCCCTCGCCGCCGAGCACGCCCGCGAACTCTTCGGCGCCGAACACGCCTACGTCCAGCCGCACTCCGGCATCGACGCCAACCTCGTCGCCTTCTGGGCCGTGCTCTCCCAGCGGGTCGAGAGCCCCGCCCTGCACCGCGCCGGCGTCCGCCAGGTCAACGACCTCACCGACGAGGACTGGGCCGAACTCCGCCGCGAACTCGGCAACCAGCGCCTGCTCGGCATGTCCCTGGACTCCGGCGGCCACCTCACCCACGGCTTCCGCCCCAACATCTCCGGCAAGATGTTCGACCAGCGCAGCTACGGCACCGACCCGGCCACCGGCCTCGTCGACTACGACGCGCTGCGCGCCACCGCCCGCGAGTTCCGCCCGCTCATCCTGGTCGCCGGCTACTCCGCCTACCCGCGGCTGGTCAACTTCCGCCTGATGCGCGAGATCGCCGACGAGGTCGGCGCCACCCTGATGGTCGACATGGCGCACTTCGCCGGCCTGGTCGCGGGCAAGGTCCTCACCGGCGACTTCGACCCGGTGCAGCACGCCCAGATCGTCACCACCACCACCCACAAGTCGCTCCGCGGCCCGCGCGGCGGCATGGTGCTGTGCACCTCCGAACTGGCCGAGCACGTCGACCGCGGCTGCCCGATGGTCCTCGGCGGCCCGCTCTCGCACGTGATGGCCGCCAAGGCCGTCGCCCTCGCCGAGGCCCGCCGCCCCGAGTTCCGCGCCTACGCGCAGCAGGTCGTCGACAACGCCCGGGCCCTCGCCGACGGCCTGCTGCGCCGCGGCGCCACCCTGGTCTCCGGCGGCACCGACAACCACCTGGTGCTGATCGACGTCTCCGGCTACGGCCTGACCGGCCGCCAGGCCGAGGCCGCCCTGCTGGACTCCGGCGTGGTCACCAACCGCAACTCGGTGCCCAACGACCCGAACGGCGCCTGGTACACCTCCGGCGTCCGGATCGGCACCCCCGCCCTCACCACCCGCGGCCTCGGCACCGCCGAGATGGACGAGATCGCCGACCTCATCGACACCGCCCTGCGCGGCACCGCCCCGGCCACCACCGCCGCCGGCGCACCCTCCAAGGCCCAGTACGTGCTGGACGCCCAGGTCCGGGACGCCGTCGCCAAGCGCGCCGCCGACCTGCTCGCCGGCTTCCCGCTCTACCCGGGCCTCGACCTGGCCTGACACCCCGGCCTGCCCCGCGGCGGCCGGCCGTAGCCCGTTCCGGCCGGCCGCCGCGAGCCCGCCGCCGCCCGCCGCCCCGCGTCGACTACGCGCTCACCGCGGCCGGCACCGCCCTCCTCGACCCGATCCGCACCCTCGGAGCCTGGTCGGCCGCCCACGGCGACGCCGTGCTCGCCGCCCGGGACCGCTTCGACCGTGACCGCTCCGACCGGGAGGGCGCGGGCCAGGACGGTCACGGCGGCGCGCGGCCTTAAGCTGTGCCGACCGACGAAGGGTGGTGGCCGTGCACAAGCAGTGGCCCGAAGGGCCGATGACCGAGCCCGCTGCGGTGCGGGTACTCCGCGACCGCGAGGCCGTGCGCACCGACCTGCCCGCCGCCCACCTCGGCCTCGCCGTGGTCCTCGCCGCAGCCGTCGGCGTCGGCCTGCTCGCCGGAGCACCGGCCGCGGCGGCGGTCCTCGGCCTCACCCTGGCCCTCTTCCTGACGGCCCTCGCCACCTCGGCCGCCCGCGGTCACCGCCGCCGCGAGCTGCTCCGCCGCGGCTACCTCCGCACCTTCGGCTGGGCGACCCGGCTCTGACCGCCGACCCGCGGATCCTCAGCTCCAGGTGTCGCCGTCCTGGGCGCTCTCCAGGGACAGGCAGAGCTCGTGGCGGTCGAGCAGCAGGCCGCGGGTGCGGCAGCCCTGCCACTCGCCCGGGTCGCCCGGGACGAGTGGCCAGCCGGTGGCGATCAGCCGGTCGTGCAGTCGGCGGGCCACCTCGTCACTGCTCTGGCCGGCGGTGCCCCGCACGTGCAGTCGGCGGTTGCAGTAGGTCGAGGAGCCGCCGCAGCCCAGGTCCTCGTCGCCGGAGAGGGCCAGCCCGGTGGGCAGCGCGGGCAGTTCCGCCGCCGGGGGCACTTCGGCCGGGGGCCCTCCCAGCCCCAGGGCGAAGGCCCCCAGCACGCTCACCGTCCCCACCAGCACGGCGCAGGCCGCCGTTGCCGCAGTGCCGGCCGCCCTGCGGGGCCGGGTGGTGCCCCGTCCCGGCCGGTCGACCGCCAGACCGGCCAGGAGGACCACCGCGACGGCGATCCCGGCCGCCACCAGCGCGGTCAGCCGCAGCCCTGCCGGCGTCCACCGCTCGGCCGCCGCGATCTGCACGCCCGCGCACGCCGCCAGTAGCGCCGCCACGGCCCACCGCACCCGGCCGTCCCGGCGGCGAGCAGCCAGCACGCGAGTGGCACCAAGAAGATCATCAGCACGGTGGGCACTCTGCCCGATCGGGGGACGGCAGGGAAGGGCTCCCGTGCCGGGGCTCCGGTGGGATGCGACCGGCCGTCAGGCCGGGGTCACCGGTGCCTGGAGTTCGGTGACCCAGTCGTCGCGGTCGGCCGGGCACTCCAGGGTGACTTCGCGGGGGTAGCCGGGCGCGTGGTGGCCGGTGGCGTCGATCCAGCGGGCGAGGGTCTGGGCGGTGGGGAGGACGGTGTCCATCGGGCCGCGGTGGACGATGGTCGCCGCCCGTTCGAGGGGCGGCAGGTCGAGCACGGTGACCTCGCCGTCCTGCAGCGGGGCGGAGACCTCGACGGCCGCGTGGACGACGATCCGGCCGCCGCCCTCCGGGGCGTCCTCGTAGTGGGCGATGCCGGGGCCGGTGGGGGTGATCCCGGCGGCGGCCAGGCGCCGGAAGAGCTCGTCGTAGAGGGGGCCGATGACGGGCCCGATGTCCTCCGGCTCGTAACTCGCGGCGACGGCGGACAGTTCGGCCACCCGTACGGCCGGGACGTGCTTCAGGACGACGTCGTCAGTGGGCATGTGCCCCTCGCTCTCGATCGCTCGGAGTCTCGCCTCGACCTGGACCAGCCGCGCCGCCGCCGCGGTCACGGCGGCCTCGAGTTCGGCCCGCCGCAGCCGGAGCATGGCCCTCAGCTCCTCGGTGCCGACCTCCTCGTCCAGGATCGCCTGGACCTGCTGGAGGGTGAGACCGAGGTCCTTGAGCGCGATGACGCGGTTGAGACGGGCGAGCTGCGCGGCCGTGTAGTGGCGGTAGCCGGTGCCGGGGTCGACCCGGGCCGGGCGCAGCACGCCGATCGCGTCGTAGTGCCGCAGCATCCGGACCGAGACGCGGCCGTGCCGGGCGAAGTCTCCGATGGTGAACATGATGTCTCCGAGTGCACCGCCTGACACGGTGTGAGGGTCAAGGCGTCGCCCGGCCCGTGGCGACGGGGGCTTCCGGCGGGCTCAGCGGCCGCCGGTGAGGGCCCGGCGGACGAGCGGGGCGTCGGCGGCCGTCGTCTCGATCCAGACCGGCCGCCCGGGGGAGGACTCGTAGCGGAGCACCGTCCGGGCCACCGCCGATGCCCAGCGGTCGGGTTCGGCCGCGGTGGCCACGACGACCAGGCCGCCGGTCGGGATCTCCACCGCGGGCGCCGCCCCGCCGAAGTCGAAGCGGACGGCCGCGCCGCCCGGCTCGACGGTGAGCCGACCCGTGGAGGCGCCGTCCAGCAGCTCCAGCCGCGAGCGCAGCGCGAGCCGTCCGGGCACCCGGACGGGCGCGCCGCCGCCGAGCAGCGCACGGCGCCGCCGGGCACGGAGGCGGACGGCACCGGGAACCACCCGGTCGCGCACCAGGTCCACCACGAGCCGCACCGGAACGTCCACGGTCGCCACCTCCTCTCCGAGCCGCCCACCGTAGGACACCGGCCCGGTGATCACGGCGGCGGGGCGGTGATCCGTCATGGGCCGGATGACCGATGCGTTCACCCTGCTCCTCCAAGCGGCCGACCTGCTGCCCGACGGCGTCCGGACGGCCGAGGGCGGCACGGCCGAGGACGTCCGGGACTGCGGGTGGCGGCACGACTGGGAGTTCGCGTTCGACCTGCTGCTGGCGATGGGCCGGGCACGCTCGCTGCCGCCCCCGTACTGGGGGCTGCTCGCGGACGCGGCCGGCCAGGTGGGCCGGGAGCGCACCGCCCGCTGGTGCGACTGGCGCCGCGGGGAGGCGGAGCGCGGCGGCGTCCGGGCCGAACTGGTGCTCGCCGGTGCGGACGCCGGGTGGCGGACGACGCCGTTCGCCGGCGACGGCAGGCTGCGCCCGATGTGGGACATCGGACTGCGGACGGCGACCGGTGAGCCCTCCTTGGCCGTCGCGGCGCTCTGGGTGGAGGACGAACCGTTCCTGGCGCCCGGCGGTGCGGCGGCCGTCCGGCTGGCTCCGCTCACCCCGGAGCTCTGGCAGGGGGTCGCGGTCGGCGACCGGCTCGCCCTGTACGAGAGCGCCGTCCCAGGAGGCAGCGCGAGGGTGCTCGGGATCGTTGCGTCGTTCCGTGCCTGAGGCGGGAGCCGGCCGGCCGGTTCGTCGACGACCTTTCAGCTCGGGCCCGTCCGTGCGCGGTTCCGTGCGGAAGCGGTGATCGTTCCGTGCTGGATCGGGGACCTCGCGGGGTGTGGGATGTGTGCCGTGGCGGCAACCGGCCGTCCGCGGTGCGCGTCCTTCCGGGCGGTGGCGTACGGCGGGCTCCGACGGGCGCCGCGGGCCGGCGCTGCCCCGGTGGCCGGACCGACCGAACGAAAGGCCCTGTCGTGGACACTCGCCGTCGAGCTCTCGCCGTGCTGCTCGCCCTCGCCTCCCCGTTGGTGCTGGCCGGGTGCGACGGTGACGGCACCGACACGGCCGGGGACGCCGCGGGGACGACCGCGGTCTCCGCCGCCCCCTCGGCCGCGGCCTCCGCCGCCACCGTCTCCGCCTCGCCCGGGAAGAGCGCCGGCACGGTCACGCCCTCGGCCAAGACCTCCGCGACCTCCGCGAAGCCCACCCCGACGGCCACCTCCGGCGGGGGCGGGGGAGAGGTGGAGCACTGCGTCAACCCGATGCTGAGCGTGACCGCCTCGACCTCCGACGGCGCCGCCGGCACCATGGTGCAGCGCTTCGTGCTCACCAACGTGTCCTCGGCGCCCTGTTCGCTGACGGGCCGTCCCACCCTCGTGCCGTACGCGCCCCCCGGCGCGCCGGCGCCGTCGGTGGCCGTGGGGGCGATCCCGGCCGGCTTCGGCGGGCTCGGCGGGAGCGGCGGCACGCTGGTGCTCGCACCGGGCGGCACCGCCGCGTTCTTCCTCAAGTGGAGCAACGTGCCGACCGGTGACGCGCCCTGTCCGAAGGCGGCCGGCTTCGCCTTCCGTGCGCCGTTGGACCCGCTGGCGGACGCCGACAAGAAGGTGCCGTTCGCCTTCCAGCCGTGCGGCGGGTCGGTGCAGGTCTCCCAGGTGCTGCCGGCCTCCGTCACCTCCTGACACCGGCGCTCCCGTCGGAGCGCCCGGAACACCCGCGGCCCCCGGCCTGCCCGGAGCGCCCGGCGTGCCCCGGGCACGTCCGCGCGCTGTGCCACGGCATGGGGGCTCCCGGGGATGCGTCGACGATCGGCGGTGGACGGCTCCGCCGCGAGGCCGGCCGAACAGGTGTGGACCACCGTGGCAGCGGCGGGCGGAGCCGGTCAAGACGTACCGCCGCGTAGCCTGCGTCACATCCGCGACCGGCCGCAGCGCGCCCAAGACCGGTCGCCCGGAGCATTTCTGACACCCCGTCGCATACCGACGGCCCGGCGTCCGCAGGGGCGGGCGCCGGGTTCCGGGCCACTGCGGAGCGCGTCGGAGCGGTCACGCGGGGCAACGATTCGGTAACCGCGCTGGAGTCCGCGGTCGGGACTGGTCGAGACTTTCGCCCATTCGCCCGGCCGTCCCTGCACGTTTCGCCACCCTCCTCGACCAGGAATGCGCGTGGCCGACCGGTTGTGGACTCCCCGCCGACACCCGGCGGGATTCCCGGGCGTCGCCCTGTCCCCGGCCCTGCCGCCCGTGCGGCACCACTCGAAGGCGATTCCCCATGGAACGACATCTGCCGCGCGCCTTAACCGCGGCGCTGGCCTGCTCCCTGACGCTCACCGCCTGTTCGGCGACGGGGTTCGGATCCGGGGCGGCGGTCACCATCCGCATGGTCGCCGCCGATTACGGCGACAAGGACGCGAACAGTTCCCAGCACTACTGGAACAGGCTCGCGGCGGCCTTCACCGCCGCGAATCCCGATGTCCGGGTGGACGTCCGGGTGGTGAACTGGAACGACATCGACAAGCAGGTCAAGGAGATGATCCGCAGCGGCGACGTCCCCGACCTGCTGCAGACCGGCGGGTACGCCGACAAGGTCGCCGACGACCTGCTCTACAAGGCCTCCGACGTCCTGTCGATCGGCACCCAGGCGAATTTCCTGGACAGTTTCTCCAAGGCCGGACAGGTCGAGGGGATCCAGTACGGCATCCCGTTCGTCTCCTCGGCCCGCGCCTTCTTCTACAACAAGGCGATCTTCCGCCGGGCCGGCATCACCGAACCGCCGACCACCTGGGACGAACTGCGCAGGGACGCCCAGCGCATCAAGGACAAGGTGCCGGGCACCGTTCCGTACGCCCTACCGCTCGGCCCGGAGGAGGCACAGGCCGAAACGCTGATCTGGGAGCTCGGGAACGACGGCGGATTCACCGACCGGTCGGGCCGCTACGCACTGGACGCCCCGCAGAACGCCGAGACCTTCAGCTGGCTGCGGGACGATCTCGTCACCCCCGGCCTCACCTATCCCGATCCGGCCCGCACCGACCGCCGGACGGCCTTCGCGGACTTCGCCGCCGGACGGGTGGCGATGCTCAACGGCCACCCGTCGCTCATCAAGCTCTCCGGGGACGGCGGGATCGACTACGGAATCGTCCCGATCCCCGGCCGGACCGGCCCGCTGAAGTCCACGCTCGGCGTCGCGGACTGGATGATGGCCTTCAAGAAGTGGGGGCACCGCAAGGAGATCAAGAAGTTCCTCGACTTCGTGTACACCGGGGAGAACACGCTGGAGTTCGACGAGGCGTACAACCTGATGCCCGTCACCCACGACACCCTGCAGGAGATGACCACGGGCGGCCGGCACCGCGACCTCGAACCGTTCCTCGCGCTGCTCCCGCAGGCGACCTTCTACCCCCTCGGCGACACCGGCTGGGACGCGATCTCCGCCGAGATCAAGAAGAACGCCGGCCTGGCCCTGCGCAGACCCGAGGACGTCCTGGGCGACCTGCAGAAGCAGGCGCTGTCGACCGGGCGCCGGTAGACCTCCGCGGGCGGCACCCGGGGCGGGGACGGCGGAGGCCGCCCGGTCCGGGGTGCGGTCCCCGGGCCGGGCGGCCCCGAACGGGTCGGGGAGCGGGCCTCAGGCGAGCTCGATCTCCTCGAAGAGGTCGTTGTCGGTCGCCGCGCCGGACAGCCACGCGGTCGCGTAGGCCGTGCCCGGCTGCCATTCCGAGACGCCCGCCACGTAGGGGGTCGCGGCGAGGCGCACGACCACGTCCTGCGGATCGCCGGTGCAGGTCACCATCGGCAGCTGCGGACCGGCGGCGTCCGCCGAGCCGGTCACGCCCTGTATCGCGCGGACGAGCACGGCGCGGACGTCGCCGGCGGGGCAGGAGACCGAGACGGTGACGTCGACGGCGGCGCCGTCCTCGACGATCCGGCCGTCCACGATGCGGATGCTGCCCTCTCCGAGGGCGGAGGCCTGGGGAGCCGCGGCGGCGAGCGCACCAGTGGCGAGGACGGCCGCGAGGGCGGCCGTGCGGAGGGTCCGGGTCACGGACATGGGGCGATCCCTTTCATGATCGAGGAGGCGGCCGCTCCGGGGAGGGGGCGGCCCGCCGACCACCCTGGTCCGGGCCCCCACCGGCGGCAACTCAGGCCGCACACGTCCTCACCCAGCGTGACGCCGTGGCGGTGTGCGGGCGCCCGCACGGAAGCGACGTGTGCGGACTTCCGTGCCGGGCGCCCCCGGTGATGCAAGGAGATTGGAAGCTGCAGCGAAAGTTGCTGAAAAGCGTTGCCATGGCAGGGGGGCGTTGCTAACTTCTGCGCACGCCGGCTCGGCGGATGCCCCCCACCCTCATCGACCCGGAGCGACGCGTGCGCAGAAGCCTCCCCCTCATCGCGGCCACGATCTGCCTGTCCCTCAGCCTGACCGCCTGCGGCTCGGGTTCGTTCTTCGGCTCCGCCTCCGGGGCGACCCCGAACGGGACACTGGTGATCTGGGCCGACGAGAAGCGCGCCGAGGCGCTCAGACCGTTCGCGGACGCCTTCGCCGCCGCCCACGGCGCCAAGGCCGAGATCGTCGCCGTCACCGAGAACCAGCAGGAGAGGTTCGTCGAGGCATCCAAGGCCGGCACCGGCCCGGACGTCATGATCGGCGCGCACGACTGGATCGGGAACCTCGTGCTGAACGGCTACATCGACCCCGTCCTGGTCCTCGACAACAAGATGGAGGACTACCTGGACGTCGCCCGCAGGGCGGTGATGTACAACGGCGAGTTCTACGGCATCCCCTACGCCGTCGAGAGCCTGGTGCTGTTCCGCAACACCGCGCTCGTCCCCGACGCCCCCGCGACCTTCGACGACCTGGTGGCCACCGGGGAGGAGCTCAGGAAGGCCGGCAAGGTGTCCCAGGCGGTCGGATACACCGTCAGCCAGGCGGACGGGAAGTCCGGCGACACGTACCACATGTACCCGCTGTTCAGCTCCGCCGGCGGCTACCTGTTCGGCGACGACGGGCGGGGCAACCCCAATCCGGCCGACCTCGGGGTCGGGCACCCCTCCTCGGTCGCCGCCATGGAGAAGATCGCGTCGCTGGGGGAGAAGGGGAAGGGGGTGCTGCGCCGCTCCTACACCTCCGACAGCACCGCCGCCGCCTTCACCTCGGGGAAGACGCCCTTCCTGGTGTCCGGCCCGTGGCGGCTGGCGGACGTGCGGGCCGCCGGGACCAAGTACGCCGTCTCCCCGGTGCCCGGCTTCGAGGGCAACGGCCCCGCCCGGTCGTTCGTCGGCGTCCAGTCGTTCTTCGTCGCCAGCAAGGGCGCGCACAAGGAGCTCGCCCAGAAGTTCGTCCTCTCCACGCTCGGCTCCGTCGAACTCGCCGACGCCCTGTACAAGGCCGAGCCCCGCATGCCGGCCCTCAAGGAGGCCCTCGCCCACGCGCGCGCCGCCGACCCCGACCTCGCCGCGTTCGAGCAGGCCGCGAAGACCGGTGTGCCGCTGCCGTCGCTCCCTCAGATGTCCGCCGTCTGGGGACCGTTCAACGCCCTGCTCTACTCGGCGGTCAAGGGCGATCCGGTGGAGCCGGCCGTCGCCACGGCCGACCGGGCGATCCGGGCCCAGCTGCCCAAGTGACGCGCGCCCCTGCGGGGCCGGCCGGGCGGTCCTAGCCTGGTGGGGCGGGCGGCCGTCGGCGGGCCGCGGCCCGCCCCGGCCGCACGGCCGCGGGCCCACCGCCCGGCCGGGTGCGGCGGCCCCGGGGACACCGACAGGGACAGCGGGGTGCCGATGAGCCGGACGCGCGCACTGCTCGACCGGCTCCGCGCCCGGGACCCAGGCCTGCGGATCGCGCACCGCGCCGTCCGGGTCACCCTGGTCGCCTGCACCGGCTTCTACACCTTCCGGTACGGCCTCGACCGGCCGACCGCCGCGACCTGCGCCCTCTTCGGGGCGATCTCGCTCGGCCTGCTCTCCCGGATCGGCGGCGGCGCCCGCGCCCGGGCCCGCACCCTGCTCCACACGCTGCCCGCGGCCTACCTGCTGATCACCCTCGGCACCCTGCTCGCCGTGCGCCCGTGGGCGGCCGCCCTCGGCATGCTGGGCATCGGGTTCGCCGTCGCCTACAGCTCGGTCGGCGGGCCGCGGCTGGTCGGCCTCGCCAACGGCCTGCAGCTCCTCTACATCCTCCCGTGCTTCCCGCCGTACCGGCCGGAGGACCTGCCGCTGCGGCTGATCGGCGTCACCGCCGGGATCGTGCTGCTCGCCGCCGCCGAGCGGCTGCTGTGGCCGGTGCCGCCGCCGGTCGGGGACCGCGAGCGCATCGCCCGCGCCGCCGCCTCCGTCGCCGACCTCGCCGCCCGCACCGCGGCCGCCGTCACGGCACCCCCCGGCCGTCCGGTGGAGGACCGCGCCCCGCCGGGCGCCGCGGACGGCCGTCCCGGCCCGGCCGCCGGGGCGATGGACGACCTGAGGTTCTCCCGGATCCCCCTGATGGAACGTCCGGCCTCGGCGAGCGCCGCCGACCGCGCCCTCTCGCACGCGGCCACCGCCCTGCGCCACACCCGCGCACAGCTGCTGCGGATCGGCCGGGTCAACGACCTGGCCGGCCCGCTGCCGCAGGCCGCCGCGCTGGTCAGGGCCGCGGCGCGGGCCGTCCGCGCCGCGGGCGAGGGCGTCCGGGACGGCGGGCCGGTCCCCGGCACCGGCCCGATCGAGACCGCCGTCGCCGACCTCGAGACCGTCCGGACCACCCCGTTCCACCCCGACGGCGGACACCGCCCCGGCCCCGCCCCGGCCGCCGGTTCCGGCCGGATCGGGCCGTACCGCACCACCGACCCGGCGGAGGCGGCGACCGCCGCCCGGCTCGGCCTCGGCAGCATGGCCCTGGAGGCCGCCGAAGGGGCCCGCTTCCTCACCCTCGCGGTCCGGATCAGCCGCCGCGCACCGCTGCCCCCGGACCCGACGCCGCCCGCCGAGCGGCCGGGCCCGTTCTGGTACGGCCACGAGCCGGCCGTCCGGCTCTGGTGGGCACGCTTCCTGGCCAACCTGACCCCGCGCTCGGTGTACTTCCAGAACGCCGTCCGCACCGCCGTCGCCCTCGCCGCGGCCCGTCTGATCGTCGGCGGCCTCGACCTCACCCACGGCTTCTGGGTCCTGCTCGCGACCCTCACCCTGATGCGGACCACCGCCGCCGACACCGGCATGGCCCTGCGGCCCGCGCTCACCGGGACGCTCTGCGGGGCGGCCGCCACCGCGGCGATGCTGATGCTGGTCGGCGACCGGCCGCTGTTCTACGCCGTCGCCCTGCCCGTCACCATGCTCACCGCGTTCACCGTGGGCCCCGCCCTCGGCCTGGCCTGGGCCCAGGGCACCTTCACCGTCGTGGTGGCCATGGTCTTCGCCCAGCTCGCGCCCGCCAGCTGGCAGCTCGCCGAGGCCCGGCTGGTCGACGTGGCCACCGGCGCCGCCGTCGGCATCCTCACCGGGCTGTGCGCCTGGCCGCTCGGCGGCGGCCGCGAACTGCGCCGACGCGTGGCCGAACTGCTCGCCGACAGCGCCGCCGCACTCCACGAGACCGTCGCCGTGCTGACCGGCGGGCCCGCCGCGGGCCGGGCGGTGCGCCGGGCCCGCCGCTCCGCCGTCCTCGCCGAGGCGACCTACGCCCAGTTCCGCTCCGAGCACCACACCGCACCGCCGGGCACCCCGGACTGGCAGGCGGCACTGCTGACCGGCCAGCACACCGTCCGCGGCGCCGAGCAACTGCTCGCCAGGATCGCCCCGCACTCCCTCGCCGGCTGGCCGGACACCGCCGGCGCCGTCGTCCGCGACGCCGACACCGCGGCCGCCGCCTTCCGCGCGTCCGGCCGCGCGCTCAGCGGCAGCCCGGACACGCCCGTCCCGCCGGACCCGCTGCTCGCGGAGGCGCGCGCCGCGCTGCTCGACGAACGCGTCATGGCGGCCCGCCTGCCGCCGGACCCGGCGGCGCTGCACGCCGTCGACACCGCCGTCTGGCTGGTCGGCCTGGTCGACGACCTGGCGGCGGTGCCCGCCGCGAAGGCCCCGGCCGACGGGACGGTCAGCCCTCCCGCTCCGGCTCCCGGCCGGCCGGACGCGCACCCGGACGGGACCGGTCCGCCCCGCCCTCCGCGGTGATCCGGGTGCCGGGGTGCCACAGCGCGCAGAGGAACGCCACGGCCAGCGCCGCCGCCATCCCGTACAGCACCGGCCGGTTCGCCGCCGCGAAGTCCGCCCGCAGCGCGGCCAGCAGACCGGCGTCCACGCCGCTCGCCGCGGACCCGCCGGTGCTCGGCCCGGTGAGGCTCTTGGTGATCTGCTCGGCCGTGTTGCGCGCCGCCTGCGGCGGCAGCCCGTGCTGCTCCAGCGTGTCGGTGATCCGGTTCGCCGCGGTGTGCAGCAGGACGGTGCCGAGCACCGCGAGACTCACGCTCGCCGAGTAGTTCCGGACGGTCTGGGTGATTCCGGTGACCTCCCCGTACGAGCGGCCGATCGCCCGGTTCACCGCGTCCGTGGACGCCGGCGTCAGCAGCAGGCCGATCCCGGCGCCCGCGAGGACGATCCACATCCACTGCGCCCCCAGCGACAGGTCGGTGATCTTCGCCGCCCAGCCGGCGAACCCGACCGCGCCGACCACCGTGCCCAGCAGCATCGCCGGCCGGGCCCCGCGCTGGTCCAGGATCCGGCCGCCGACCTGCGAGGCCGGGCCGAACCCGGCGAAGAACACCAGCAGGTACAGGCCCGCCTCGTTCGCCGAGTAGCCGAGCGCGACCTGCGCGTACACCGAGGCGAAGAAGAACACCGGGACGAAGGACATCATCGCGAAGAAGAGCACCGCGTTGTCCGCCGAGAACGCCCGGTCGGCGAAGACCTGCATGGTGATCAGCGGGTCCCGGCTGCGCAGCTCCGCCAGGACGAACAGCACCAGCACCGCGAGGCCGCCGACGATGCACCCCCAGGTCGCGGCGCTGCCCCAGCCCCACACCGCCGCCTGCTGCAGGCCGAGCACGCTCAGGCCCATGCCGGCCGCGACCAGCACCGCGCCGGGCCAGTCGATCGGCTCCGGGCGCGGCGTGTTCCGGATCCGGGCCAGGAACGTCAGCACCAGGGCGACCACCGCCACCGGCACGTTGACCCAGAAGATCGCCCGCCAGGTCCAGCTGGTCAGCCAGCCGCCGAGGATCGGGCCGATCGCGGTCAGGCCGCCCGCGACGGCGAAGAACAGCGCCAGCGCCCGGCCGCGCCGCTCGACCGGGAACACCTCGACCACCACCGCCAGCGCGGCCGGGAACATCAGCGCCGCACCGAGCCCCTGCACCGCGCGGAAGGAGATCAGCCAGGCCTCGGCCGCGCCGCCGGCCGGCACCGCCCCGCAGAGCGCCGACGCCGCCACGAACACCACCGTGCCGACCAGCATCACCCGCTTGTGCCCGAGGATGTCCGAGACCCGGCCGCCCAGCGCGAAGAACGCCGCCAGCGCCAGCAGGTAGGCGTTGACCACCCACTGCATCGCACCGGCGGAGAGCCCGAGTTCGCGGATGATACTCGGGGCGGCGATCGACACGATGGTCTGGTCGATGAAGGTCATCGAGACGGCGAACAGCATGCCCGCCAGGGCCAGCCGCTCGCTGGTGCCGCCGTCCCGTCCGCCACTGCCGGCAGCCATGCCGCTCTCCTCTCCTCCCGGTGCCGCCCCGGCGCCGCCCCGGTCCCGTCCCGCTCCCGGCCCGGCGGCCGTTTCGCACGACACTGCCCGTCCCGCGGCCCGGGCGGGCGCTGCGCCGCGGCGAAGTCATCCGCTCGGCGGACGCCCGCAGCTCCGCCCGCCGCCGCGGGCGGGGACGGCAGAATGGGCGCATGCGCATCCGAGCCGCCCGTCCCGAGGACGTCCCCGTGCTGCAGGAGATCGAGCGTGCGGCGGGGGAGGTGTTCCGCGAGGTCGGCATGCCGGAGATCGCCGCGGACGAGCCCTTCTCCGACGAGGAGTTCGCGCCCTTCCTGGCAGCCGGCCTGGCCTGGGTCGCCACGGACGGCGGCGACCGCCCGGTGGCGTACCTGCTCGCCGAGCGCGTCGACGGCGACCTGCACGTCGAACAGGTGTCGGTGCACCCCGGCAGTGCCCGGCAGGGCCTCGGCCGGGCACTGATCGACCGGGCCGCCCGCCGCGCCGCCGCCGAGGGGCTGCCCGCGCTCACCCTCACCACCTTCGCCGAGGTGCCGTGGAACGCCCCCTACTACGCCCGCTGCGGCTTCACCGTCCTCGACGGGCCGCAGATCGGACCGCAACTGCGGGCCGTCCGGGAGCGCGAGGCCGCCCACGGACTCGACCGGTGGCCGCGGGTCTGCATGCGGCGCGCCGTCCGGCCGCAGGACGGCGCGCAGTAACGACCGGCCCCGCCCCCGCCCTCAGGCCCCCGCGGGCGTCCGGCGGGCCGCGCGTTCGTCCAGGGCACCGGCCGCGATCCCGCACGCCGCGGCGGCCAGCCCGAGCACCGCCGCCGCCGGATTGACCCAGCCGGGCACCGAGCCGTTGCGGTACGAGCCGCCGTCCGCCAGACGGCACTCGAACCGGACCGGAACGAACCCGGCCTCCCAGTCCACGACCTGCATCCAGCGCTCCCGCGGGCCGGTGCGGCACGGGTGCGGCGGGGCGGAGTCCGTACCGCCGCTGCCCGCGTCCAGCGCATCCAGCCCGACCGGGCCCAGCCCGCAGACGTACACCGCCACCGCACCCGCCGCGGCGACCAGCGCCAGCCCGCGCAGCGGCCTCCCCTTCCGCCCCAGCAGCGCGGCCGTGCCCACCGCCGCGAGCGTGAGCGCGGCAACCGACCCCGCCAGGGACACGAACAGCAGCACCAGACCCATGACAAGCCCCCTGACCGCGGCACCCGCCGGCCCTGCTCCGGGCCGTCTGTCCGCCGACACGCCGTCAGGGAGCCTACCGGGCACGCCGTCCGGGGCCGTCCGGGCCGCACCCGTTCCCCCGCACCGCCCAACGGACGGCCGGACCGCTGCGCCGATCGGGTGGACTGTCGTGGCCGGGCCAACTCCGGAGGCCGTTCGTGCCGAAAAGGTGATGACGGCCGTTCGTCGATCGCGCGGCCGACGCGTCATCAGAACAGCTCGACACGACAGGAGTCCACCATGACCGCACTGCGCACCGCCCTGGCCCTCGCGGCCGCCGCCGGCACCCTCGTCCTCGGCGCGGCTGCCGGCCCGGCCTCGGCGAGCGCCGGGGCCGAGGGCGTGGCCACCAACTCGCCCGGTGTGCTGTCCGGCAACGTCATCCAGATCCCGGTCCACATCCCGGTGAACGTCTGCGGCAACTCGATCGGCGTCGTCAGCATCCTCAACCCGGCGATCGGCAACGCCTGCGCCAACGTCGGCTGACACTCCGGCACCGCAGACCTGCCGGCCCCGGGCCCGCCGTCACACCGCCACGGCCCGGGGCCGGCAGCCCCATCGCACCGGTTGTCCGAGCCCTCCGGCATGCTGACCCCGTGCCGATCCGCCCGTTCGGCGGGTTCGGCGGCCACCCCGACCAGTGCCCCAACTGCACGGCCGCGGCCCCGCCATCGACGCGCGGCCCGAGGACCGCCGCGACGGCTTACGGGCGAGCGTCCCGGCCGGGAGCGAGTAGGGCCGCACCGTCCCGGTCGAGCCGTCGGCCTCGACGTACGCCAGGCGAGACGGGCCGCGCCCGCCCCGGGGCGCAACCCGCGAGCAGCAGCACCGCCGCCACCGCACTCCACATCGCGCCCCACCGCGCACACCGTCTCCGCCCCGCCATCGCCCACCCCTCCCGTGCCCGGGACCGTCCGGCCCCGGCGACTCCCGCATCCGGCAGGCGCACAGCGTGGCAGCGATCGCGGCCCTCCGAACCGGTTCGGGCGAATCGCTGCGCAGGCGCGGGGCGGTGTGCCTCCGGGCGGCGGGCGGAGTGCGGCGGGCGGACGTCCGGAGGCACCGCCTACGCTGTCCGGGTGATCACCTTCTCCGCGCCGGTCGCCGGCGACGTCCTGATGCGGCCCGCCGTCCCGGAGGACGCCGAGGCGCTGAGCCGCGCGATGATCCGCAACCGGGAGCACCTGCGCCCCTGGGACCCGCCCCGCGACGAGCACTGGTTCACCGTGGCCGGCCAGCGCGCCCGGCTGCACGACCAGCTCGTCCAGGCCGAGACCGGCCGGCTCGCCCTCTGGGTGCTGGCGAGCGGCGAGGAGATCGTCGGCGGCGTCACCCTGTCGAACATCGTCCGGCTGCACCTGTGCAGCGCCAACCTGGGCTACTGGGTGGACGCCGCCCAGGCCGGCCGCGGCCTGGCCTCCGCCGCCACGCTGCTGGCCTGCCGCGCCGCGGACACCGAGCTCGGCCTGCACCGCCTGGAGGCCGGCGCGGCCGCCGCCAACCTCGCCTCGCAGCGGGTGCTGGAGAAGTGCGGCTTCGAACGGATCGGCACGGCCCGCGGCCTGCTCTTCCTCGACGGCGCCTGGCGCGACCACGTGCTGTTCCAGAAGCTCCTCCACGACCGCCCGCTGCCGACCGACTGAGGCCCAACGGCTGAGGCCCAACGCCTGAGGCCCACCGGCTGTGGCGGCCGGCCGGAGGCCCGGGCGGCGGCCGGTCAGCCCGCGTACGGGGACGGCAGCGCGAGGGTCGCGGCGACCGCCTCGGCGACGGCCCCGGCGTGGGTGAGCGGGACGGCGGCGGCGTCCGGGGCGGGCCGGACACCGCGGACGGCGAGCAGGTGGAGCACCCGCAGCGTCCGCATGGTGTTGGAGGCGTGCGCCGGGACGGGTCCGGGCCGGCCGGCGGCGAAGTCGGCGGCGACGGGGGCCAGCCAGTCGACGGACTGGCACCGGGTCAGTTCCGGGCGGGTCAGGGTGAGGGCGATCGCGAGGCCCAGCCGGTCGTCCTCCATGGCGTCGAAGAGGTGCTCGGTGGGGGCGAGCAGCCGGGCGCAGGCCAGGTCCAGCAGGTCGGCGGGCTCGGTGTGCGGGCTGCGGCCGAGGGCGCCGAGCAGGTCGGCGCCGTGCGCGACCGCGTGCAGCCAGCCGAGTTCGGGGTCGTGGCCGCGCAGGTCGGGTTCGGTGCGGTACCAGGTGTCGAAGGCGCGCTGCCAGGCCGGGTCGTGGTCGCCCAGGCGGACGAGCCGGGCGAGGACGAGCGGGGCGAAGGTGCGGGCCTGGATCTCCGGGTCGGTGAAGCGGTCCGCCATCTCGTCGCCGAGGCGGTGGCGTTCTGCGGCGGGCAGCCGCGGTATCCAGCGGTGCAGCAGGACGTAGGCCTGTTCGTCGCGGACCGCCGGGTCGGGTGAGCGCAGGTCGGCGCTGAGCGCGGCGACCAGCTCCGGTCCGGGCCGGAGGGTGTCGTCGTCGAGGAAGGGCCGCCACCTGGTCACCCGGCCGATGCTAGGGGAGGAGGGCGGGGCTCCGGACCCGCCGATCGGCGGGTCGCCCGATCCCCGCACCACCGGCCGCCGCGCCCGCTGCCCGTTCTGGGCCGAGCGGATGACGGTCCGTCGGCGGGCCGGTCGGCCGGGGTGTCCTGCGGGCGGTCGGCGGGTCGGCGGATATCGTCGAAAGCCCCTCAGACCCTCCGACCGGGAGTCGTGGTTGCCGGTGGCGACGTTGTCCGCGCAGTGGCCCCGCTACGTCCGGCTCGTGCCGTGGGCGCTGGTGGTCGGCGGTCTGGTCTGGGACTCGCTGGCGCCGGCCGACTACTGGGGCGACCCGATGATGGCGGCCGCCTCCGTGCTGGCGGGCGCGCTGCTGCCGCTGCGGGACACGGTGGCGGTCGGTGCGGCGAGTGCCGTCGGGGTGCTGGTGCTGACCTCCCGGGACGGCACGCTCGGCACCACGGCCGGCTGGCTGGAGCTGACCAACACGGTGTTCGCGGCGCTGATCGGCATCTGGGTCAACCGGGTGATCGCCCGGCACGGCCGCCGGCTGGCGGTGGTGCGGTCGGTGGCGGAGGCGGCGCAGCGGGCGGTGCTGCCCGCGCCGCCCGCCCGGGTGGGTCCGCTGGCGGTGGCGGCCTGCTACCGGGCGGCGCAGACGGAGGCGCTGATCGGCGGGGACGCCTATGCCGTCCAGGAGTCCCCGTTCGGGGTTCGGCTGCTGATCGCGGACGTGCGGGGCAAGGGGCTGCGGGCGGTGGCCGCGGTGTCGGTCCTGCTGGGGGCCTTCCGGGAGAACGCCGACCGGGCGCCTGACCTGCGGGCGCTGGCCGACGCCCTGGAGCACTCGCTGGCCCGGGAGAGTGCGGGGAGCGACGAGGAGGTCCGGACGGAGGGCTTCGTCACCGCGCTGCTGGGCGAGGTCGACGGGGTGGACGGCGGCCTGCGGCTGTTGAACTGCGGTCACCCCGGGCCGTACCGGCTGCCCGCGGACGGCGGGGCCGTCGATCTGCTGGCGGCGCGCGACCCCGGTCTGCCGCTCGGCATGGGCGGCCTGGGGGTGCCGCGGTCCGCGCCGGACGCCTGGCCGTTCGCGCCGGGCGACACCCTGCTGCTGGTCACCGACGGGGTGACGGAGGCCCGGGACGGCGCGGGGGAGTTCTACGACCCGGCGGCGCGGCTGGCGCCGCTCGGTCCGTTCGACCGGCCGCAGGGGCTGATCGACGCGCTGGTGCTGGACGTCCGGCGGTGGACGGGCGGCCCGCGGGACGACGACATGGCGGTCCTCGCGGTCGCCCACAGGACCTGAATCCGTCCGTCCCGGCATTGCGTCTGGAATTTCTGTCCAGATCGGACGTATAGTCCAGAGCATGGAGACGCGCGAAACCGACCCGCGGGTCCGGCTCTGGGGCCCGGTGTGCCAGGCCGTGGCCCTGCTGCTCGGCCCCTACGCCGAGGTCGTGCTGCACGACGCCGAACGGGACCGGGTGCTCGCCATCTGGAACCCGCACGCCGGCCGGGCCCCCGGCGACCCCTCGCTGCTCGGCGAACTGGACCGGCTGGAGCCCGCCGCCCAGGACGTCTTCGGCCCCTACGAGAAGCTGCTCGCCGACGGCCGGCGGCTCTCCTCGGTGAGCGCGGTGCTCCGCGCCGAGGACGGCCGCCCGTCCGCGGTGCTCTGCGTCAACCTCGACCGCACCCCGCTCGACCAGGCCGCAGCCGTGCTCAGCCGGTTCGCCGCCCCGACCGTGGAACGGCCCGAGGCACTGTTCGAACAGGACTGGACGGAACGCATCCAGGAGATCGTCGGCACCCACGTCCGCGAACGCGGCCGCGCGGTCGAACGCTTCGGCCGCGCCGAGCGCATGGAGGTGCTCGCCGACCTCGACCGGGCCGGCGTGTTCTCCGTCCGCCGTGCCGTCCCCGTCGTCGCCACCGCCCTCAAGGCCTCGCGCTCCACCGTCTACGCGCTGCTCGCCGACCTCAAAGACCCCCGGAGCCCCCGATGACCCGCCTGCCCGACTTCCGCCTGGAGACCTACTTCTCCCGCTGGGAGTTCACCGCCCGCCACCACCTCACCGCCTCCGACGCGCAGACCATGACGATGGCCGAACTCCTCGGCCTCGCCGACGCCGACGACCGCCGGGCCTGGGAGGAGCTCGCCCTCGGCTACACCGAGACCTTCGGCGACCCCGGACTGCGCGAGGCGATCGCCGGGATGTACGAGACCGTCGGCGCCGACGACGTGGTCTGCTTCGCCGGCGCCGAGGAGGGCCTGTACATCGCCATGCAGGCGCTGCTCGACCGCGGCGACCACGCCGTGGTCGTCACCCCCAACTACCAGTCCGCCGAGACCGTCCCGCTCGCCCTCTGCGAGGTCACCGGGGTCGCCCTGGACGAGAAGCAGGACTGGGCGCTCGACCTCGACGCCGTCACCGCCGCGCTGCGCCCCACCACCAAGGTGGTGTCGGTGAACTTCCCGCACAACCCGACCGGCAAGGTGATCGACCGGGCCGAGTTCACCGCGCTCGCCGCGCTCTGCGAGGAGCGCGGGATCCACCTGTTCAGCGACGAGGTCTACCGCGGCCTGGAGCGCGACCCGGCCCGGATCCTGCCGCAGGCCGCCGACCTCGCGCCGAGCGCCCTCTCGCTCAACGTCACCTCCAAGTCGCTCGGCCTGCCCGGCCTGCGGATCGGCTGGATCGCCTGCCGCGACCGCGCGGTGCGCAGCCGCCTGGAGCGGGCCAAGCACTACACCACCATCTGCAACGCCGCCCCCAGCGAGGTCCTCGCCCGGATCGCGATCAAGGGCCGGGCCGGCATCCTGCAGCGCAACCGCGGCATCATCGCCGCCAACCTGCCGCTCTTCGACGCCTTCTTCGCCGAGTTCCCGGACCTCTTCGAGTGGCGCGCCCCCGACGGCGGCTGCGTCGCCTACCCGCGCTACCTCGGCGCGGACGGCGTCGAGGCGTTCTGCACCCGGCTGGTCGAGGAGGCCAGCGTGCTGCTGCTGCCGTCCGGCATCTACCGCTCCGAGCTCACCGACACCCCCGCCGACCGCTTCCGGATCGGCGTCGGCCGCAGCAACCCGGAGCCGGCCCTGCAGGCCCTCGCCGACTGGCTGCGGGGCCGCCGGTGACCGTCGCCGACTTCGTCGGGCAGCTGCCCGCCGGCTTCTGGCAGGTGCCGTACGCCGGGGCGCGCTTCCCCGGCTCGCGCGCGGTCGCCGAGCGCCCCGGCCTCGAACACGGTGCCAACTGCCAGCTGTTCGCCCGGGCCGTGCTCGCACGGTCCGGGCTGCTGGTGCCCGCGCTGCGCTCCAGCGAGCTGTGGGAGGACACCGCGAGCACCGTCCGGGTGGCCGAGCCGAACGCGCGCGACCTGCTCTTCTTCGGCCGGGACGAGGACCCCTGGGGCGCGCACGTCGGCGTGCACGCCGGCGGGGAGACCGTGCTCCACCTGTGCGCCGAGGTCGGCCGTCCCGCGCTGTGGACCCTCGCCGACTTCGCCGCCCGGGAGCGCTACCGCGTCCTGCTGGGCGCCAAGCGGGTCACCGCGCGGCTGCCCGGACCCGCGGCGGCCGACCGGGCGCCCCCCGCGGATTGGTAGATTGTCGGCGCAGCAGTGCCCCGGCAGCGCCGGTAGAACCGCACCCACACCGGAGGGAAACCTCGTGTCACAGCCGTCCACCACCACGTCGGCCGGTCCGGAGCAGGGGGCGGAACTCGCCGCCGCCCGGGCCGCCTACGAGCAGCTCCGCACCCGCGGCCTCAGCCTCGACCTCACCCGCGGCAAGCCCTCGCCGGAGCAGCTCGACCTCTCGGACGCGCTGCTGACGATCCTGCAGCCGGGCGACGTGCGCGCCGCGGACGGCACCGACTGCCGCAACTACGGCGGTCTGCAGGGCCTGGCCGAGCTCCGCGCGGTCTTCGCCGGGCTGCTCGACGTCCCCGCCGACCAGCTGTTCGCCTGCGGCAACGCCAGCCTCACGGTGATGCACGACGTGGTCGCGCACGCCATGCTCGCCGTCCTGCCGGGCGCCAAGCAGCGCTGGGCGGACGAGGACGAGGTCCGCTTCCTGTGCCCGGTGCCCGGCTACGACCGGCACTTCACGATCTGCGACCGCTTCGGGATCACCATGGTGCCCGTCCCGCTGACCGGCGAGGGCCCGGACATGGACGTGGTCGAGGAGCTCGTCGCGGCCGACCCGCGGATCAAGGGCATGTGGTGCGTGCCCAAGTACAGCAACCCCAGTGGCGAGAGCTACAGCGACGAGACCGTCCGCCGGCTGGCCGCGATGCCGACCGCCGCGCCCGACTTCCGGCTGTTCTGGGACAACGCCTACGCGGTGCACCACCTGACGGACGACCGCACCCCGCTGCTGCCGGTGCTGGCCGCCTGCGAGGAGGCCGGCCACCCGGACCGGGCGTTCGTCTTCGCCTCCACCTCCAAGATCACCGCGGCCGGTGCGGGCGTGGCCTTCCTCGGCTCCTCGCCCGCCAACATGGCCTGGTACGCCCGGCTCGCCGCCGCCCAGACCATCGGCCCGGACAAGGTGAACCAGCTGCGGCACGCCCGCTTCTTCACCGACGCCGCCGCGGTGGAGACCCACATGGAGCGCCACCGGGAGCTGCTGGAGCCCCGCTTCGCCGCCGTGTACGAGGTGCTGGAGCGCGAGCTCGGCCCGCTCGGCATCGCCACCTGGACGCGGCCGCTCGGCGGCTACTTCGTCAGCCTGGAGGTCCCGGAGGGCTGCGCCTCCGAGGTCGTCCGCCTCGCCAAGGAGGCCGGCATCGCGCTGACCCCGGCGGGTGCGGCCTTCCCCGGCGGCAACGACCCGCGCGACAGCCAGATCCGGCTGGCCCCGTCCTTCCCGTCGGTGGACGAGGTGCGCTCCGCGATGGAGGGCGTCGCCGTCTGCGTCCGCCTCGCCGCCGCGGAGCGCGCCGCGGCCTGACGCCTTCCACCGGGTTCCCCGCGCCCCGCCCGGGGCCTGCCTTCGAAGGCACACGGATGCCTCATGGGGGCGCGGGGAACCGCATGGGGGCGCGTGGGGGCACCTCCCGGCCGAAGGCCGGGGGAGAACTGCGCGATCCGGATGCGGGCCACGGTGCGGACCGGCGCGCCCTTCGAAACCGCTTCCTAGGCGGCGGGTCCGGGGGCGGGGGGTGCCGGTGCGGCGGTCCTCCGGGCCAGCCGCAGCGTCCCCACGTAGGAGACCACCACCGCGACGATCACCAGCGGCATCACGGTGAGGCTCTCCGTGCCGAGCAGCAGGGTGGCCAGCAGCACGGAGGTCATCGGCAGTTTCAGCATCGCCACGCTCATCGCCCCGACGCCCATCGCGAACGCGGTGGTGGTGTCCACCCCGGGCAGGTGGGCCAGGGCCATGCCGCCCGTCCCGCCGAGGAACACCGCGGGGAAGACCGGACCGCCGCGGAAAGCGCTGAGCGACAGCGCGTACGCGAGCGCCTTGCAGACCACCAGCAGCACCAGGACGCCCGCCGTGTAGGAGGAGTTGTCGGCGAGCAGCGGTCCGATGGTGTTCTCGCCGGAGTAGAGCACGTCGGAGATCGGCTTGTCGCTGATCGCCGCGTACACCAGGGCGACCACGCCGACCAGCACGCCCATCAGCACGGTGAGCGGCAGCCGTCGCCGCTCCACCACCGGCTGGAGCCGTAGCGCGGAGCGGCGGATCCCCTCGCCGAGCAGCGCCGCGGCCGCACCGACCAGCAGCGCCCAGCCGAACTCGGAGAGCGAGGGCCGGTCGGCCGGCGGCACCTGGTGCAGCGTCAGCGAGTAGGTGCCGAGCCCCGTCCAGTGGCCGAGGCCGGTGAAGATCAGCGAGCCGATGCCGGCGGCGAGCAGCCCGGGCACCAGCACCACCCCGAGCATCGGCCCGGCCAGCCCGGAGGCCTCCATCAGCAGGAAGGCGCCGACCAGCGGCGAGCCGAGCAGTTCGCTGATCGCCGCGAAGCTGCCGGCCGCGCCGAGCACGCTCACCGCGGTGGGCGGGGCGTCGCGCTTCAGCAGTTTGATCGCCCCGACCGCGATGCCGCCGCCGAGCGCGATCAGCGGGGCCTCCGGGCCGAGCACCACGCCGAGGGAGAGCGAGGCGATCGCGGCGAGCGCCACCCCGGGCACCGCCGCGACGGAGGGCGTGCCGCCGGTCTTCAGTCCCTCGGCCGGCTTGTGGCCGCCGCCGCCCGGCAGGTAACGGATGGTCAGCGCGACCAGCACGCCCGCCACGGCGAGCGGCGGCACGGCCCACCAGTCCGGTGTGCCGTCGAAGCCGAGCCCCTTCGGCAGGTCGTCGAAGACCAGCGACTGCAGTTCGGAGACGAGGGCGAGGAAGCCGAACGCGCCGGCCGAGATCGGCACGCCGAGCAGCGCCGACAGCACCAGGATGGTCACGTAACCCCGGGTGCGGACGATCGCGATCGGGTCCTGCGGCGCCGGGGCCTGCTGCTCGGTCGGTCCGGCCGGCATGCGCATCGTCTCCTCGGCGTCGGGGCCCGGCCGGAGTGCCGGGCGCCCGGGCCTCTGTGTCAGGTGGTACCACGTGGGCCCGGCCGTCCGGGCTCGCCGCGCCCGCGGTCAGCGGGGCTCGGCCACCGGGTCGGCGGCCGGCAGCCGGCCGTCCTGGACGGCGTCGACCAGGGCCCGGTGGTCCCGCTCGTTCTGGTCGGCGTACGCCTCCGCGAACTCCGCCAGTGCGTGGTCGAAGACGTCCTTGCCGCCGAGGTAGGCGGCGATCGCGATGCGGTCCCCGGAGCGGGCGTGGGCGCGGGCCAGGGTGAAGCCGCAGAGCGCGCCGAAGGCCTGCATTCCGGCGGGTCGCATGTTCTCTGCGACCGCGATGCCCTTCCAGTCGCGCAGTTGGCGGACGTAGAAGTCGCGGCGCTTGCCGTCGATGCCGTCCACCCGCTCCCAGCCGAGGAACATGTCGCTGGCCGCCTGCATCAGCCGCTGGCCGGACACCACCCGCTCGCCCTGGTTGCGGTACTGGCTGGCGCCGACGTGCGGGGCGAGCACCGAGGTGTCCGCCTCCTTGGCCTGCATGAACAGCGGGTCCTGGCCGTCCCGGCCGAGCATCAGGAAGATCCAGCAGCGGGTGCCGACGCTGCCGACGCCGACCACCTTGCGGGCGACGTCGACCAGCTCGAAGTTCTGCAGCAGGTACCGGCGGTCGGACGGGAGGGTCTTGCCGTAGCGGGTGACCAGGCTGCGGAAGAGCGTCATCAGCGCGTCGCGCTCGATGTTCGGCAGCAGTTCGGAGATCGGCATCAGCAGCGGCGGGTCCGCGGCGATCCGGCGCCGGCCGTCGACGACCTCGGTGAGCTTCTCGAAGGCCTGCAGGCTGTCCCGGGTCCGGGCCTTGGCCAGCGCCTGGGCCAGCCCGCGCTGACCGCGCTTCGGCGCCCGCTCGGCGGCCAGCTCCTGCAGCATGTCGGAGTCCATCCGGGCGTACCAGACGTCGAGGTTCCGCATCCCGGCGAACCGGGCCATCGCCTCGCGGTACTGGCGGACGGTGGCCCGCACGATCTCCGCGCGCTCCTTGTCGTCGAAGCCGTTCGCCCGGCCCGCGATGACCAGGCTCGCCGACAGCCGCTTGACGTCCCACTCCCAGGGGCCGGGCAGGGTCTCGTCGAAGTCGTTGATGTCGAACAGCAGCTGACGCTCCGGGGAGGCCAGCAGCCGGAAGTTCAGCATGTGGGCGTCGCCGCAGAGCTGGGCGCGGATGCCGGAGTCCGGGCTGCCGGCCAGGTCGGACGCCATGATGGCGGCCGCGCCGCGGTAGAAGCGGAACGGCGACTCGGACATCCGGCTGTAGCGGATCGGCACCAGCTCCGGCACCCGCTTGGCCGACTGGGCCTCCAGGATGCCGAGCGGGTCCGGCCGCTTCTTCGCCGGCCGGTACTCGGCGTGACTCGAACGCGGTGCCCGCCGCCGTGCCGCCCGCCCGCGGGCCGCGCGCTCCTCGGGGGTGGCCTGCGCCGCCGGACGGGTCTCCGGGTTCTGGTCCTTCGCCATGGGGTCCTCCTGCCTGACCGGGTGCGGCCGTGCGCCGCTCCGCTCGGGGCGGCTCGCACGGACCCTCCGATCATCGCCGCCACCACGCCGTCCGGCCTGCCGTGGGCGCGCCGGAACCACCCGTACGCCCATTCCCGGTGGTGGCCGCGCCGGGCCGCGCTTCTCCTGGTAGGGCGAACGGCCGCAGGCCCCGACCCGAGGAGAGCAGATGGCGTCGAGCGAACCGGAGCCCGGCTCCGGCGAATCCGCGTCCGGCGGCTCCGGCCACGGCGAACCGCCGGAGCCCGTCCCGCCCGGCGGGCCACCGCCCGCCCAGGGCCCGGGACCGTCGTCGGACCGGCCCACCGTGGCCGCCGGCGGCGGCCCGGACGAGGTGGCCGCGCTGAAGGCGCGCCTCGCCGCGCTGGAGGCGACCACTCCGCCGCACAAGCGGGAGCACCACCGCTGGCGGACCTCCGGCGCCGTGGTGCTGATCGTGATCGCCTCGCTGCTCTCCATGCTGTCCGTGATGGCGGTCTGGACGGCCAACTTCGTCGGTGACACCGACCGGTACGTGCAGACCGTCGCCCCGCTCGCCACCGAGCCGGACGTCCAGGACGCGATCACCAACCGGGTCACCAAAGTCGTGCTCGATCAGATCGACGTCGACGCCCTGGTCAAGCAGCTCTCGGACACCGCCGCCCAGCAGGGCGTGCCGGAGAACCTGTCCAACCTGATCGGCAACCTCAGCGGCCCGATCAAGAGCGGCCTCACCGACCTGATCAGCTCCACCGTCCACAAGGTGGTCACCAGCGACCAGTTCGCCACCATCTGGGTCGACGCCAACCGCCTGATCCACAGCACGCTCGACAAGGCGCTCACCGGCAAGGGCGGCGGCACCGTCAAACTCGAGAACAACCAGGTCTCCATCGACCTCGCGCCCGTCATCGCGAAGGTGAAGACCCAACTGGTCGACTCCGGGCTCTCCGTCGCCTCGAAGATCCCGGACGTCCACACCAACTTCGTGATCTTCTCCTCCAAGGACGTCGGCAAGATCAGGACGTACTTCCGGCTGCTGGAGATCATGGGCAACTGGCTGCCGATCCTCACGGTGATCGTGGCCGCCGGCGGCGTCTTCCTCGCCGTCAACCGCCGCCGGGCGCTGATCGGCGCGGCGATCGGCATCGCGATCGCCATGCTGCTGATCGGCGTCGTGCTGACGATCTTCAGGGCGTACTACCTGGACCACCTGCCACCGGGCGCCAACCAGGCGGCCGCCGGGACGGTCTACGACACCCTGATCCGGTTCATGCGCGCGAGCATCCGCGCCATCGGTGCCGTCGCCGTGGTCACCGCGGTCGGAGCCTTCCTGATCGGGCCGTCGAAGCCCGCCGTCGCGGTGCGCACCGCCTGCCGCCGGATCATCGGCTCGCTGCGCGACGCGCTGTACTCGCTCGGCATGAAGCTCGGCCCGGTCGGCCCGTTCGTGCACCGCTGGAAGCGCTGGATCGGTGTGGTCGTCCTGCTGATCGGCGCGCTGATCCTGGCGACCTGGAGCTACCCGACCTGGGCCGTCGTCCTGTGGATCACCTTCTTCGTGGCGCTGGGCTTCGCGATCCGGGAGTTCCTCGACACCGGTCCCGAGGGCGACCGGGCCGCCCCGCCGGCCCGGACGGGCGGACCGCCGCCCGCCACCGCCTGACCGTCCCGGAGGGGGCGGGGCCCACCTGCCCCGCACCCTCCGGCGGACTCAGTCCGCGGCCGGTAGCCCGCGCCGCCGGCCGATCCGGCGCCAGACGGCGCGCTGGGTGCGGAGCGTGCCCGTGCCGACCAGCACCAGCACCCCGGCGTTCAGCAGCAGCTGCAGGAACGAGCCCCAGGACTTCTCCCAGTTCTCGAACGCCGCGGACACCGCGACGTCCGCGCCCGCCGGAATGGTCGTCACCGAGATGAACACCCCGAGCAGCGCGCTCGTCCGGGCCTCGGTGAGCGAGACGATCCCGACCACGCCGGCCAGGCAGGCCACCACGACCGAGAAGAAGTCCGGCGTGCCGATCAGGTTGGACACCGGCCGCAGCCCCGCGTCGTACGCCCGCGACTCCAGGCCGAACCCCCGGATCACCAGGGCGAACAGGAAGGTGATCACGATGGCCGCCGGGAACCCGCAGGCCAGCGCCGTCAGCCCGCGCCGGACGGCCCGCCGGTCACCGAGGTCCAGGCCCAGCGCCACCCCCACGATCGCCCCGTACTCCGGGCCGACGACCATCGCGCCGACGATCAGGATCTGCGAGTTGGTGACGATGCCGACCGCGCCGAGCAGCGCCGCGACCACCAGGTACAGGTAGAAGCTCGGCGCGTAGCTGCCCTGGGCGCGGATCCGCGCCTCGACCTCGGCCCAGACCGGCGCGTGCACGCGCCGCCCGAGGCTGCGCCGCCCGGCCTCCGCGGCCGGGCCGAAGAAGGCGAGGTCCACCGGTTCGACGACCACCGACCCGCGGGTGTCCAGGCCCAGGCCGCGCAGGCCGTTCAGCACCTCGTTGGCGCCGCCCGCCAGCACGTCGCAGGCCAGCGCGTCACCGTCCGGGTGCCGGGCCGCACCCGGCTGCACCACCAGGTCGAGCACGCACGGGTCGGCCGCCAGCATCGCGACCGCCCGCCCGGTGAGGTCCGGCGGGCTCACCGCCCGGACGTGGATCGTCGCCACCCGGTCCTCCTCCCGCCGTGGTCCGCCTGCCGGGCCCTCGCACAACACCACCGCCGTCGCACCGCCGGCCCGCCGCGACGCGCCGGGCCCGGCCGGGGGATCATGCGGGCGGGCTCAGCAGCACCGCACTGTCCCCGGGGTCCCGGGACGGGGTGCGGTCCTCGGTGACGGGCAGCAGCCGGCCGTCCGGCTTCACCAGGAAGAGCAGCCGGTGGCCCGCCGGCAGCCCGCCGTCCGCCGGCGAGGTGGTGACCCGCGCCCCCTCGCCGTACTGCCGGGCCAGCTCGGGCCGGGTCAGACCCGGGCCGAACAGCGCCTCGCCGCCGGTGTACGGAGCCACCACGCCCCGGCTGCCCGCTGCCGGCGCCAGCCGGTACACCGCGCCCTCCAGCGTCTCGTGCAGGGTGGTCGACGCCAGGGCGTTGAAGTCGTCCTCCTCGGTGAGCAGCAGTACCCCGGTGATGCCCTCCAGTTCGGCGCCCGCGCCGGTCGCCGCGGCGAGCAGCTCGCCCGGCGCCAGCTCCAGCCCGGCCGCGGTGATCCGGTCCTGCTCGGTGTCGGCACCCGCCCACATCAGCACGTCCAGGCCGAGCGAGCGCAGCGCCAGCCCGAGGTCCACCGCGAAGGCGTCGCCGCCGACCAGCAGCGGCCGCGACCGCGCCGGCCGCAGCACCCCGAGCCGCCCGGCCACCGGATAGGCCGTCAGCCCGTACACCGTCACCGTCGCGACGATCACCACGAAGGTGGCGGGCAGCAGCCGCTGGGCGCCGTCGACACCCTTCGCGACCAGGGTGGCCGAGAAGGTGGAGGCGGTGGCCGCCGCGACGATGCCGCGCGGGGCCATCCAGCCGACGAACGCCCGCTCCGCCCGCGACACGTCGGTGCCCAGCGTCGCCAGCAGTGCCACCACCGGCCGGACCACCAGCACCAGCGCCGCTGCCAGGCCCAGCGCCGGCAGCACCACGTGCCGCAGCGAGGCCGGGGTGACGGTGGCCGAGATCGAGACGAAGAGCAGACCGATGATCAGCGAGACCAGGGTCTCCAGGAACGGCCGGCGGACGGGCAGGTCGAGGCCCGGCAGGTTGGCCATCGCCATGCCCATCACCACCGCGGCGATCAGACCGGTGTCGTCGCGCAGCGCGTCGCAGGCCGCCGCCGTCCCGATCACCGCGGCGAGCTGCGCGGTGGTGCCGAGGATCTCGTTCGGCCGCAGCCGGTCCAGCACCAGCCAGAGCACGGCGGTGCCCACCGCACCGCCCGCGCAGCCCACCAGGATGCTGAGCCAGAAACCGCCGAGCTCGCTGCGCAGGCCGTCCCCGCTGGCCGAGACGACGCCGTGGAAGACGAACGCGCCGAGGATGCCGCCGACCGGGTCGATCAGCGTCCCCTCCCAGATCAGGATCCGCTGCAGCCGCTCGGTCGGGCGGACGAAGTTCAGCAGCGGCCCGACCACCGTCGGCCCGGAGACCACCAGGATCGCGCCCAGCATCACCGCCGACCGCTTCGGCATGTCGAGCAGCGGCACCGCCAGGGCCGTCGCCGCCGCCCAGGTGATCAGCGTGCCGAGCCAGATCAGCCGGACGACGACCCGGCGGTTGTGCGCCTGGAGCCGGCGCAGCTCCAGACCGAGGCCCGCGTCGTAGAGGATGACCGCGACGGCCAGCGAGACCAGCGGCGAGAACGCCGGACCGAGCAGCTGCTGCGGGTCGACGGTGTCGGTGAGCGCCCCGGCGCCGAAGCCGACCGGCAGCAGGACGAGCAGCGCCGGGATGCGCAGTTGTGCGGCGAGCAGCTGGGAGGCGGCGGCGAGCACCACGAACAGCCCGACACCGAGCAGGATCTGGTCGGGCGTCACGGCCGCGCCCCGGCCGGCGGGCGCCGGACGGCGGCCGCGGGCACCACCGCGGCGGGCGGGGTGCCGTGCGCCCGCCGCACGGGCTGCCTCTCGGTGGCCGCTGCCGCCGCCGCGGCCGTTGCGGAGCGGACGAGCCGGTGCGGCGCCAACCCTGCCGGTGCCGGTGCCGGGGCCGGGGCCGGGGCGGGGGGGGGGGGCGCCGTGCGCCCCTGCGGGGGGGGGGG
>NZ_BAAALD010000033.1:27491-75174 GCF_039528095.1 Kitasatospora arboriphila | reverse complement strand
CCGCGGGTGGCGTCCTTCAGCTGGTACGTCGAGCCGGTGTAGTTGGTGGTCAGCGGGACCGAGCCGACGAAGACGCCCGTGCCGGTGCCGGTCGCGTTGGCGGTCTGCACCTGCTCGTGGGTGGACAGCACCTCGCCCGTGGCGGCGTCGGTGACGACCACCTGGCTGCTCGGGGTGCCGTCGGCGCGGACGCCCTCGACGGTGGTGCGGTGGGCCAGTCGCGGGGTGCCGGAGGCCGCCCACACCACCAGCTGCGCCGTTCCCGGCCGGTCGACCGAGACGAGGGCGGGCTCGTCGCCTTCCGGGACTCCGACGGTGGCGGCGACCGCGTCGTGCGCCTTGGAGGCGGCCTGTGCGGCGTCGAGCTTCGGGGTGAGCGAGGCGGGGGCGACCCGGCCGGCCACGGCGCGGTCGGCGGAGCGTATGGCGCCCTGCGCGCTCTGGTGGACGATCAGGTCGCCGCCCAGGACGGGCAGGCCGGCGAAGGTGCGCTCGTAACGCACGTGCCGGGTGCCGTCGGGGTCCGTGATCGTGTCCTTCACGATCAGCTGCTCCTGACCGGACAGGCCCAGGGCGCGGGCCGCTGCGACGGGCGCCGGCGCGGCGTGGGCCGATCCGGCACCGACCTGGATCGCGCCGGCCAGGACGGCCGAGGAGGACAGAACGGCTCCGACGGCGAGCTTTCGCTTCATTCGGTTCCTTCCGTGGTGGACCGCGGTCGCGCGGTCGCGCCGGCTCCGTGGCGCCGGGTCGGCGCGGGCTGAGGACGGAGCCGGCTGGGGGTGGAGCGGGCTGGGGGTGGAGCGGGCGCCGGCGGCGCGTCCCGGCGATCGGCCGGCAGCCGCCACCCGGCGGGTGAGCGGGCCGGACAGTACGCCGTGGTGCTCGGCCGGAATCATGACGAAGGATCAGGCATGCAGGAAAGGGCGGGCGCACAAATGGCAGGATTCCGCCACAGTGGACGGTGTTCCCGTCGGATTTCTGGCGGGAATTGCCGGGCCAATGTCTGCTGGCAGATCCGCCCGCAGCCGTCCGTGCCGCCCGTGGGCCGAAATCCAGCCTGGCTGTGCGCGGGGCGCAGGGTGTGCGGGGGTGGTGGCGCAGTCCCGCCACGTATTGACACTTGTCGGTGAGAAAGCGATTCAGTATGCGGCGGAGTGGAATCCGGCAGGTGTCATGAATTCTTTTCAGGCATAACTCGGCGGCGAATGCCTAAAGGACATTCGCCGCGGCGCGGGCCGGGTCTCGCACCCCGGCGCCGGTGGCAGGGTGGGCCGTACCTGACTGAGCGCCGATCGACCGTGGCGTGTCACACCCGCGCACGGACGGGCGGGCGGCCGGCCAGGCCTCGACGTGCCTCGACGTGCCTCGGGTGGTGTCCTCCGGGCTGCAGGCCGAGTGGCCGGCCGGGAGCCGGGCGGCAGGCGGAGTGGCCGGCCGAGCGCCGCGTTGTCGCGGTCCGGTGCGATGTGGTGCCGAAAGCGGCACGGCCGGGGGAGGCTGCACCGCCGGTCCGCCCGGGGGCGGAGCGGTCGGCGGGGTGCTCGCGTCGGTGGTCCGGGAGGGCCGGCGTGCGGGTGAGCTGCGTTGCGGGGAGGCTCGTTCGCTTAGTCCGTCGACTGCCGAGTGCCGAGCACCCGCACGCGACGGTGTGATTCAGCGGTGCTACCCCCTCCGGCTTGCTCACGGAGGGGGCGTGCTGGCCGCTTGGAGGCGTCGCATCCGCTACGGGTGCGCCGGTTTGTGACGGCCCCTTGGGTTCCCCGAGGCCGCGAAGCGCCTGCGACAGTGCGTCACTTCAGCGAGAAGGCCTCGGCGAGCAGCTCGACCTGCGTCGCGAGCAGGGTGTCCCCGGTGTGGCCCATGCCGGAGAAGTGGCCGGAGACCTCCAGGCCGATGGTGCCGTGCAGGGTGCTCCAGGCGAGGACCGTCCCGGTGAGGGCGGTGGCGACGGCTTCGGGGCCGTCCGGGGCGCTGGCGGCCACCCAGGCGGCGACGGCCGTGTCCGCCGCCAGCCAGGCCCGCATCTGGGCGAGCACGGGGGCGGTGGCCGGGGCCGGGGTGCCGGCGGCGAAGACCGGCAGGAAGGGCGTGAGGACGGCCCGGGCGCTCGCGAGGGTCTCCGGCGGTGCGGTGTAGCCGGGGGTGGGAGTGCCCTGGATCAGCAGGTAGCGGTGGGGCTGCGCGACGGCCCAGCCGCGGTAGGCGGTGGCCAGGGCGTGCAGGCGGGCGCGCGGGCCGCCGCGCGGGTCCTCGGCCGCGGCGACGGCTGCGGCGGCGTCCTCGTAGGCGTCCGAGACGAGGGCCCCGAGCAGGTCGTCCCGGCTGGCGAAGTAGCGGTACAGCGCGGGGCCGGACATGCCGAGCTCCTTGGCGATCTTCACCAGGGCGAGCGCTGCGGTGCCGCCCTCGGCCAGCTGCCGCAGTGCGGCGTCCTTGATCTCGGCGCGGGTCTGCTCGCGGTAGCGGGCGCGCGGGCCGGTGGTGCGGGAGTCCGCCATCTCGGCTGCTCCTCTCCGTGTCGTCTCGTTCGTTATGGGTTGTCGCTCCAGCGAGAGTCTCTCACGACTGCGCCCCCATCTCGCTGACGCTTCATCGCCCTTGCGAGTCACCGTCGCAACAGTTACAGTCTCTAACAGAAGCGAGGGTGACTCGTGAAAGGAACGGTCCGTGCCGCACGGACCGAAGGAGAGGGGACACCATGAACACCCAGGAGCAGCAGCTGCACGTCGTGCTCGGCGCAGGCCCGGCCGGCACGGCCCTCGCGGCGGAGCTCGCCCGCCGCGGCCACGCCGTCCGCCTGATCGACCGCTCGGGGGAGGGCCCCGCGCCGCTGGGTGTCGAGCGCCGCGCCGCCGACGTCTCCACCCCCGCCGGTGCGCTGGCCGCCGTGCAGGGCGCCGACGTCGTCTACCACTGCGTCAACGTCGGCTACCACCTGCAGGTCGAGCTGATGCCGCTGATCCAGCGGGCCGTGCTCGGCGCGGTCGAGGAGACCGGCGCCCGCCTGGTCGTGCTCGACACCCTGTACCCGTACGGCCCGACCGGCGGCGCGCCGATGACCGAGCGCACGCCGTGGAACGCCGTCAGCCGCAAGGGGCGGATGCGGGCCGAGCTCGACGAGGCGTACCTGACCGCGCACCGCGAGGGCCGGGCCCGGGTGGTGCTCGGCCGCGCGGCGGACTTCGTCGGCCCCGGCGTGCTCAACTCCACCCTCGGCGGCGCCGTCTTCCCGGCCGCGCTCACCGGCGGCGAGGTGCTGGGCCTGGGCGACATCGACCTGCCGCACAGCCACACCGACATCCGGGACGTCGCCGCCGGGCTCGCCACCCTCGGCGAGCACCCCGAGGCCGACGGCCGGGTCTGGCACCTGCCGACCGCGCCCGCCCGGACGCCCCGCCAGATCCACGCCATGATCGAGGAGCGGACCGGCCGACCGCTGAACGTCTTCGTACTGGACGCGCCGCGGCCCTTCGGCCCCTTCGACGAGGTGTTCATGGCCGAGTACGCCGAGATGTTCTACCAGCACACCGAGCCCCAGGTGGTGGACTCCGGCGACTTCGAGAGGGCCTTCGGCACGGCCCCGATCCCGCTGGAGCGGACCCTCGACGAGACCCTCGACTGGTACCGGGACCTGCTGTCCGCCCACGCCCCGCGCTCCTGAGCCGAAGGCCCGGCCGCACAGCTGGACGCCGCCGGACCGCCACCGACCGCCGCCGGATCACCCCGCAGCGGCTCCCGGGACCGCCGCCGGATCCCCCAGGGACGGGTTCCCGGACCACCCCGGACCGTCACCGAACCGCCAGGGGGCCACCACCGCGGCACCCCCGCCTACGGCCGCCCGGACGGTTCGTCCAGATCCGGTTCCACGGGCCCGCCGGCCATCGCCGGCGGGCCCGGGCCGTGCGGCCCGATCGTGATCTCCCGGCGGCACGGGCAGTCCGTCCCGCCCCCTACGATGACGGGCATGAACACTGGGGGGCCGGAGAGACGGCTCATCGACGGCCGTTTCGAACTGCTGCAGCGCCTCGGCGGCGGAGGCATGGGCCTCGTCTGGCGCGCCCGGGACAACGCCCTGGAGCGCGAGGTCGCGCTCAAGGAGGTCCGCCCGCCGGACCCGGCGATGCTCGCCGGCGACCCGGTGGCCGCGCAGGAGCTGCGCGAGCGCGTCCTGCGCGAGGCACGTGCCCTGGCCCGCCTCCAGCACCCCAACGTGGTGATCATCCACCACATCGTCGACACCCCCGACCAGCCGCACCCGTGGCTGGTGATGGAGCTGGTCAGCGGCGGCAGCCTGGCCGACCGCCTCGTCCAGGGCCCGCTCTCGGTGCCCGAGGCCGCGAGGATCGGCCGCGGTGTGCTCGCCGCCCTGCGTGCCGCGCACGCCGCCGGCATCCAGCACCGCGACGTCAAGCCCGGCAACGTCCTGCTGCGCACCGACGGCACGCCCGTCCTCACCGACTTCGGCATCGCCGCCATGCAGGACGCGACGGCGCTCACCGCCACCGGCTCGCTCATCGGCTCGCCCGAGTACATCGCCCCGGAGCGCATCCGCGGCGGCAGCGGCGACGCCTCCTCCGACCTGTGGTCGCTCGGCATGATGCTCTACGTCGCGATCGAGGGCCACCACCCGCTGCGCCGCAGCACCACGCTGGCCACCCTGGCGGCCGTCCTGGACGAGCCGCTGCCGCCGCCGGTCCGCGGTGCGCAGCTCGGTCCGCTGCTGGGCGCCCTGCTCTCCCGGGACCCTGCGCTGCGGCCCGACGCCGAGATGCTCGACCGGCTGCTCGCCGCGGCCGAGCAGGGCGAACCGGCCGCCGGTCCCGCCCACTGGGCGCCCACCGTCAAGGAGACCTTCAAGCAGCCCGGCCCGCCGGAGTCGACCTCGGGCTCCACCCCCCAGCCGGTGTTCGGCGCGCCCACGGGCACCCCCACCGGTGGGCCCACCGGTGCGCCTGCGGGCTACGGCGTCCCGGCCGTCCCCGGGGCGTTCGGCGCACCCGCCGCCGGGTACGGCTACCCGCAGCCCTCGACCGGCCCCGTCGCCGGGTACGGCCACCCGCAGCAGCCCGCCGGAGGCTACGGCTTCCCGCAGGCGCAGCCGCCGGTGCCGTCCGGCCCGAACGGCGGCGGGTACGGGTTCCCGCAGTCCCCGACCGGCGGCATGAGCGGCTACGGCCACCCGCAGTCGTCCACCGGCCCGACCAACGCCTGGACACCGCAGAACGGCCACCCGAACCACCCCCCGGCCAACGCGTCGCGCGGCCGCACCGTGCTGCTCACCGCCTCGGTGGCCGGCGCCGTGCTCGCCGGCGTGCTGGTCTGGAACAACGTCCAGGACGGCAACGGCGGCACCGGCTCCAACGCCACCGGCACGAGTACCGGCAGCAGCACCGCGGCCGGCACCACCGGCACCACCGGCACCACCGGCACCACCGGTACCGGCACGCCGGCGGCCACCGCCACCAAGGCCGGCGGCAAGAACGCCGCGCCCAAGGACCTGCTCTCCACGGACGGCGTCAAGGCGGTGGTCGACGCGATCAAGCCGGTCGCCGGCACCTCGATGATCAACGAGCTGACGGTCTACCCCGAGTACGCGATCGCCGAGACCCCGAAGACCGACAACCCCAAGCTGTACGACCGGATCGACTACCGGAACGGCCACACCAGCAAGACCCCGGGCGGCAGCGTCATCGGCGACGACAAGCCGGTGGACCTGAACGGCTACGACTGGAGCATCATCCCGGGCCTCCTGCAGAAGGCCAAGGGCACGCTCAAGGTCCCCAACCCCACGAGCCGTTACCTGATCATCGGCCCGGACATGTTCGACGGGACGCCGACCATCCGGGTCTACCTCTCGGACGCCTACGGCAGCGGCTACCTCTCGTCGGACACCAAGGGCAACGTCTTCCGGACCTACCCGCACGAGTGACGCCGCCTGCGGACCGCGCACCTCCGGGCCCGCCCGAGGTCCGCGGCCGTCCGCGGTGACCCGCAGAACCAGCACCGGACTCCCGCGATCCGCAACGGACCGCGGTGACCCACAGCCGACTGCCGGGATCCGGTGCGGCAACGATGCGACCGGCCTCCGGCATGCCGGGGCGTGACCGTGGAACGGTCATCCCCCGACACACCGGAGGCCGTCATGTCGACCACCCTCCCTCGCACATCCGCCCCGACCGGGGCCCGCGCATCCGCCCCGTCCGGGCCCGCTGCACCCGCGGTCGCCGCACCCGCGGTCGCCGCACCCGCGGTCGCCGCACCCGCGGTCGCCGGACCCGAGGCCGGCACCGCCCGTCCGGAGGCGCCGGTGCCCGCCGTGCCGCCGACCGAGACCCCCGAGTGCGAGGCGTCCACCTGCCACGGGATCTCCCTGCCGGAGCCCGTCGAACTCCATGACGCCTGGCCCGGCTGGATCCCGATCGCGCTGATCGCCGTGCTGGTGATCGCCTGTGCGGGTTTCGCCGTGGCCCGGATCGCCGCCTTCTGACCGGATCGCCGCCCTCTGATGGGCCGTCGGCCGCCCCTGTCGTCGTCGCTTCGCCACCCCGCGGGCACCTCACCGGCCGCAGCGTGACAGGCTGGGCCGTCCCGTCGCGGTCCGTGCGGCGGCAGGCCCGAGGAGAGGCATGGACACCCCGCAGCCGGTCGACATCCCCGACGCCCACTGGCTCAACCCGCCTGCGTCCGCCGTCCCGGAGGGCCGGGCCCTGGTCGTCACCACCCGCGACCGCAGCGACTTCTGGCGCACCACCGGGTACGGCTTCGTCCGCGACGACGGGCACGCCCTGCTCGCCCCGCTGCCGGACGGCACCGCGGTCGAGGTGTCCTTCGTCGCCGACTTCGACACCCTCTACGACCAGGCCGGGGTGATGGTCAGGGTCGACGAATCGACATGGACCAAGGCCGGGGTCGAGATGTCCGACGGCGTGGCCCACCTCGGCGCCGTCGTCACCCGCGGAGTCTCCGACTGGTCGCTGTCGCCCGTTCCCGAGTGGCACGGCCGCGAGGTCACCGTCCGGGCCAGCCGCAGCGGCGACGCCCTCACCGTCCGGGCCCGTTGCGAGGACGGCCCCTGGCGGCTCGTCCGGTACGCCCCGCTGGCCCCGGAGGCCCACGCCACGGCCGGCCCGTACTGCTGCTCCCCGCAGCGCGACGGCCTCCGGGTGCGCTTCACGGCGTTCACCTTCGGGACCGCCGACAGCGCCCTGCACACCGACGACTGAGACCGGGCGTCCCGAACCGTGCGGAGCGGTACGGATAATGACCCGGTGTCCACTCCAGAGGTCTCGGCCCGTGAAGCCGACGTGCTCGCCCTGCTCGGCGAGCACCTCAGCAACGCGGAGATCGCCGCCCGGCTGTTCATCTCCGTCCGGACGGTCGAGTCGCACGTCTCCTCCCTGCTGCGCAAGCTGGACCTGCCGGACCGGAGGGCACTCGCCCGGCGGGCCGCACCCACCCGCACCGGTCAGCCGCACCCCGAACCCGCCCCACCGACACCGACACCGACGCCGACGCTGGCACCGCGCGCCCCTGTCCCCGCCCCCGCCCTGCCGGTGCCGCTGACGGCGTTCGTCGGCCGGGTGCGGGAGCGCGGGGAGTTGGCCGAGGCGGTGAAGCAGCACCGCCAGGTCACCGCGGTCGGCCCGGGCGGGGTGGGCAAGACCCGGCTGGCGCTGGCCGTGGCGGCGGAGGCGGCCGGTGACTTCGCCGACGGGGCGTGGTTCGTCGACCTCGTTCCCGTCACCGACCCCGGGCGGGTGGGCGCGGCGGTCGCGGCCGCCCTGGGCGTGGCCGAGCAGCCCGGCGGCACCCTCGACGATGCGCTGCCCGCCGCCCTGGCGGACCGTCAGGCGCTGTTGGTGCTCGACAACTGCGAGCAGGTGCGCGACGGAGTGGCGCCCTTCCTGGAACGGCTGCTGGCGGCCTGCCCGGGGGTGCGGGTGCTCGCGACGAGCCGCGCCCGCCTCGTCGTGCCGTTCGAGCGGGTCTTCCCCGTTCCGCCGCTGTCACGGGCGGGCGGCGCGGAGTCGGAGGCGGTGACCCTCTTCCTGGAGCGGGCGGCGGCCGTCGGGCCGCCCCCGGACCCGGCGCTGCGCGAACGGGTCGCCGCCGTCTGCGAACGGCTCGACGGCATGGCACTGGCGATCGAACTGGCCGCGGCGCGCTGGCCCACGCTCGGGCCGGACGGTCTCGCCGCAGGCCTCTCCGACCAGCTGCGGATCCTGGCCGGCGGCTCCCGGGCCGACGACCGGCACCGGTCGGTACGGGCGGCGCTCGACTGGAGCCACGACCTGCTGACGCCGCAGGACCGCGCCCTGCTGCGGCGGGTGTCGGTGTTCGCCGGGCCGTTCACCGCGGACGCGGCCGCCCGGATCGCGGGCTTCGACCCGCTGGACCCGGCAGCGGTCACCGACGGCCTCGGCAGGCTCGCCGAGCAGAGCCTGCTCACCGTGACGCACTCCGCGGCGGGCACCCGCTATAGGGCCCTGGAGACGATCCGCCAGTACGGCGCCGAACGGCTCGCCGACGCCAGCGAGTCGGAGGAGACCGGCGCCCGCCACCTGCGCTGGTGCACCTCCGCCGCGACCGCCCTGCCCGCCGCCGGCGACCCGGACCTGCGGACCCGCTTCGACACGGTCGCACCGGACCTCCGCGCCGCCCTCGGCCGCGCCTCGCCGAGCCGGGCCGCGCTGCGCCGGGCCGGCGTGCCCCGAGGCGCGGACCGCCCGGGCCGGAACGCGGAGGCCCACCGGCTCGCCCTCGCCCTGGCCCGGGCGGCCTTCGACTGCAACCTGCTCGGCGAGGCCCAGCAGACCTACGAGCTGGCGGCCGGGTTCGCCGGTGACGCCATGGCCGAGGTCGCCGACACGGCCGACGCAGCCACCACAGCCGAGGCCGCCGACACGGCTGCCGCCGCCGACCGCGAGCCAGGTGCGGCGGAGCTTCGGCACGCCGCCGGGGTGGCCGGCTGCCGCAGGAACGGTGACGACATGTTCCGCCTCCACCGGGCCGCCGGCGAGGCGGCCCGCCGGGCCGGGGACACCGCCGGAGCCGCCCGCGACCTGGCGACCGCCGCCACCGTCGCCCACCGCTTCTCCAGCTCCTTCGCGCAGCTGCCGACGGCGGACGAGGTGAAGGCGCTGCTCACCGCCGCGCGCGGCCTCGCCGGCGACGACCCGGCCGCGGCCGCGGCCGTCGCCCTGGCCGAGGCGGCGGTGCTCGCGGACGCGTACGGGTCCGTGCAGGGCGCCGCCGAGAACACCGCCCAGGAGACGGTGGTTCTCGCCGAGCGGGCCGTCGCACTGGCCCGGGGTACGGGAGATCCGGTGGCGGAGTCCGCCGCCCTCGACGCGCTCTCCGGCGCCCGGAGCTGGGCCGGCGACGCCTTCGCCGCAGCGGCGGGCGCCCCGCGGCGGGCGGCCGCCCTCCCCGCCCCGCCGCCGGGCGGCGGACGACCGTCCTCGCCGCGGCGCCGCGGACCCCGGCCGCCACCCACGAACTGGTCGACGCCCTCGCGATGGCCGCCGGGACGGCCGTGGGCGCCGGTGACCTGCCCGGGGCCCGTCGCCTGGGCCGACAGCTCGCCGACCACCCGCTGCTGGCCGAGGTGGGCCACCACGCCACCTCCTGGCTGCTGGTCGCCGACGCCCTGGCGGGCCGGGCCGGGGACGTGCTCGCGGGCAGTGCGGTCTTCCTCGACGCCTGGGAGCGCGGCGGCCGTCCGCGGTCGTTCTCGCTCGGTCCCGCGGCGGCGTCCGTCGCCATGGTCCACGGTCTGCGGGGCGACCGGGAGGCCCGGACCGCCTGGCTGGCGGTGGTCGACCGGGCGGGCACCGAGCCGGAGCACCGCCACGGCTACGGTGCGGTCTTCGACGCGATCGTCCTGCTCCACCGAGGTGATGCGGACGCGGCCCTGGAACGGCTCGCGCCCGAGCCGGACGAGGTCTGGAAGTGGGTCTCCTGGGTCTGGCTGCACTGGTACGCGGCCCTCCGGGCGGAGGCCGCCGTCCTCGCCGGTCACCCCGGGGCCGCCCGCCGCATCGCCGCCGCCCGGGCGCTGGTGGCGGGCAATCCGGTCGCCGCCGCGCAGGTGGACCGCGCCCAGGCCCTCCTCGACGGGGACCTGCCCGGCCTGCTCGCCACCGCCGAGGCCTTCACCGCCGCCGGATCCCCCTACCAGTCCGCCCGCACCCTCGTTCTCGCCGGCGCCCGCCACACCGCAGCCGCCACCACCGCCCTCACCGCCCTCGGCCTCCCGCCCGGCCCCGACCTCGGCCCCGCTCCCACCCGCCGTCCGTAGTGGGCCACCCCCACCTGCCATCGGCAGCCCCGCTCCCACCCGGCGCCGGTAGTGCCCGCTCGCGCCCGCCGCCGTAGTACCCGCCTCCTGCCCGCCGTCCGTAGGGCCGCTCCCACCCGCCGTCCGTAGGGCCCGCGCCAGCAGCTGGCAGCCCCGCTCCCGCCGCCGTCGCGGCACTCGCCCGCCGGGCCCGTCCCGCGCTGCCGTCCGGTCGCCGTGGGGGTGGGGCGGTGGTTCGATGCAACGGGCGGGGGTGCAGGGGTGCCGTCCGAGGAGAAGGCGGTGGCGGCGGTGGACGAGGCCGGGGTCGGCCGGGTGGTCGGCGAGTTCCTGGAGATGTCCCACGACGTGGGGCCGCGCGACATCGCCGCCCTGGTCGACGACACCGCCCGGGCGCTCGGGATGGCCGGCGCAGCCGTCTACCTGGCCGACGTCCAGCAGGTCCGCCTGGTGCCGCTGCCCGACGACCGGCCGCGCGGGCCCGGCACCGACGAAGCGGGCGTCCCCGTGGAGGGGACCCTCGCAGGCTGGGCGTACCGGACGATGAAACCGCAGGAGTCGTCCGCTGACGGCCGGGTCGAGCTGTGGCTGCCGCTCGTCGACGGGGTGGAGCGGATCGGCGTGCTGCGGGTGGCGGCCGCGGCTCCCGGCCCGGCGGTGCACGAGCGGTGCCGCACGCTGGCCTCGCTGACGGCACTGGTGGTGATCTCGAAGGCGGCGTTCAGCGACGTGATGGCGGAGGCCGTCCGGAGCCGCCCGATGACCCTGCAGGCCGAGCTGGCCTGGGCGTTCATGCCGCCGCGGACGCTGGGCACCCGCGACGTCACCTCGTCCGCCGCGCTGGAGCCGGCCTACGAGATCGGCGGCGACGCCTTCGACCACAGCCTGCAGCGGGACCGGCTGCACCTGACGGTGGTCGATGCGATGGGCCACGACCTGGCGGCGGGCGGTGCGTCCGCGGTGGCGGTGGCCGGCTGCCGGTCGACCCGGCGGGCGGGCGGCGGTCTGGCGGACATCGCCGAGGCGGTGGACGGGGCGTTGACCCGGTGGATCCCGGACCGGCTGCTGACCGCGGTCTTCGCCGACCTCGACACCGGGACGGGCCGCCTCAGCTGGGTGAACTTCGGCCACCCGCCCCCGCTGCTGATCCGCCGTCAGCACGTCGTGCCCGGGGCGCTGGAACGCCCCGCGCAGCTCCCGCTGGGCCTCGGCAGCGGCTATCCGCGCGGCCCGGCCACCGTGCACCACGCGCAGCTGGAGCCGGGCGACCGCATTCTGGTCCACACCGACGGGGTGACCGAGGCGAGGTCGGCGGCGGGTGACCTGTTCGGCGAGGAGCGGCTGGTCGACCTGGTGGTGCGCTCGGCCGCGGCCGGCGAGCCGGCCCCCGAGGCACTGCGGCGGCTGATCCTCGCCCTGCTGGAGCACCGGGACCACCGCCTGGTCGACGACGCGACGATCGTCCTGGTGGAGTGGCATCCCCGCGGCTGACCGGTTCCAACGGCTGACCGGCCCCCGCGGCGCCGGCCGCGCGGCAGCTGACACGTCAGCCTGCGGCGACATCCGGCACGGCAGCGTGCCCGGCGCCCGGCACGAGGGCTGAAGCATCGCACACGCAGCATGCCTTTTCTGGAACACTGAGTCACGCTACGGGCACACGAGGTGTGTCTCCGGGCTCCGCCGTGGCGTGCGCAGGTCCGTCCTGTCGTGCGCAAGGGCCGCCGGCGGAGCGGGAATTCACCGAGGGGGCGTGATGGACACCGTCATCGTGCAGCTGCCGGACACCGGCGGGGGCCCGCGGGCCGCGCCGCGGCTGCTGCGGATGGGCCCGGACGACAGTGCGGACTTCGGTCGCGGCGCACCGGGCCGGCCGGTTGCGATCCCGCTGCCCGACCAGGGCGTCTCGCGCCGGGCCGGTGAGCTCACGGCGGCCTCCGATTACTGGCGACTGTCGAACTTCAGCCGGTCGGCGACCTACGTGGTGGAGAACCTGGAGGGCGCGGGGGAGCACCTCAAGGTGGCGCCGGGGCGGCTGGGGGCGCCGGTGCCGTTCGAGTTCTCCCGGGTGGTGCTGCCCTCGCTGGGCGGCGGCTGCCACTTCAAGGTCTTCGCGCCGCAGCACGCCTACCTGGACCGGGCGCAGGCCGGGCCGCCGGGCGAACACACCGTCAGCCCGTTCGCGCTGGATGCCACGGCGAAGTACTTCCTGGTGCTGGTGGCGCTCTGCGAGCCGCGGCTGCGTGGCACCTCCGCGGCCGTCCCCGGGGTCGGCGACGTGGTGGAGCGGCTGCGCGGCGGTCCGGGCGCCGCCGGGCCGAGCCGGTCCGCGGTGAACTACCACATCGACTACCTGGCGGAGTCCAAACTCCGCCTGCGGCCGGAGGGTTCGGAGGGCGGGGCGGGACCGCTGCGCAAGCGCGAGGAGCTGGTCGACCTGGCGCTCCGCTTCGACCTGGTGCGCGAGGAGCACCTGGCGCTGCTGCCCGCGCGCCGGGTGGGCCGCCCGGCGGGAGCCGGGTGAGCGGGGGGTGAGCAGGGCGTGAGTACGGGGTTCCCGGACGGGCCGGTGCCCGAGGTGCCGCCCGGCTACCGGGTGGCCGGGCACCGGATCACCGGCCCGATCGGTGCGGGCGGTTGGGGTGCGGTCTACGCGGCGGTCCGGCGGCGGGACGGGGCGCCGGCGGCGGTGAAGATCCTGCCGGCCGCCCGGCTCGCTCCCGGCCAGTGCCGGCAGGCGAGCGAACTCGCCCGGCGGGAGGCGGAGTTCAGCGCTCGGGCGGAACACCCGCGGCTGATCAGGACGTTCGCCACCGCGGTGCTCCGCGACCCGGGCCGACCGGGCCTGGACGGCGCCGTGGTGCTGGTGATGGAGCGGGCGGAGCGGAGCCTCGCGGACCTGCTCGCCGAGGGCCGGGCGGTGCCGCCCGCGGAGGGTGCCCGGCTGCTCGCCGAGGTCTGCGAGGGCCTGGCCCACATGCACCGGCACGGTTGGGTGCACGGCGACCTCAAGCCGGCGAACGTCCTGCTGATGGCCGACGGTTCGGTGCGGCTCGCGGACTTCGGGCTGACCGCCGAACTCGACGGCACGCACGCCTACGTCCCGCCGCTCGGCACGCTCGACCACGTGCCGCCGGAGTGGTGGTCCGAGCGGAGCGGGGTGCGGGGGGTGGCGTTGCGGCCGAGCGCCGACGTCTGGGCGTTCGGGGTGCTGGCGCACCAGGTGTTCGCGGGCGGCACGCACCCCTTCCCGGGCGCGGCGGCCAGGGCGCGGGCGCTGGCGGCGCAGTCGTACGCGCGCGGCCGGGAGCGGTTGCGGCTGGACGAGCGGGTGCCGGGGGAGTGGCGGGCGCTGGTCGCGGACTGCCTGGCCGCGGACCGGACGGCACGTCCGGCGGACGCGGCCGCCCTGGCCGCCCGGTTGCCGGCGTCGGCGCCGGTCCGCCGGCCCTGGCGACGGCGCGGGGCGCTGGCGGTGGCCGTCGCCGCGGTGGGGGCGCTGGTCTGTGCCGCGACGGTGGCCGTGCTCCCGGGGTCGCCGGACGGCACCGGCCCGGGCCGTCCGCGGGCGGTCCCCTCCGGCACTCCGTCCGGCAGCCCGTCCGGCACCCTGCCCGGTGCACTGCCCGCGGACGCCGACGTGCCCGCGGCGCTGCGCGAGCCGATCGCCCGGGCCGCCCGGCGCTGCCCCGAGCCGGAGGTGACCCCGGTGCTGCTGGCCGCGATGCTGAAGGCGGAGAGCGGCTTCGACCCGAAGGCCGCCCGGCCGGAGACCGGGGAGTACGGCATCGCGATGTGGACGCCGGCCGTGTTCAACGCCTGGGCGCAGGACGGCGACCTGGACGGCCGCAAGGACTACATGTCGCCGCCGGACGCCATCATCTCGATGGGCTCGTACGTCTGCTGGCTGGCGCAGCAGTTCAAGCGCCGGGGGCTCACGGACGACCTGCCGGGGCTGCTGGCGGCGGGCTACCGCACCAGCGACAAGTCCGTCGCGGAGGCCCGCGGGGTGCCCGAGCGGGTCCGGCCGCACGTGGCGAAGGTGGAGCAGTACCTCGCCGAGTACAGTCGGTGAGCCCGCCCGGGCGGGGTGGGTGAGCCTGCGTCAGCAGCTCGGCAGTCCGGGCACCGGCTGGTCGTTGTCGCCGCCGGAGAGGTAGACGACGTTCACCCAGACGCCCTTGTTGCCGCTGTCGTCGTCGGTCTTGGCCCACCAGTGGTTGCGGTACGGGCCGTCGACGACCTCGCTGCCGACGGCCTGGCAGTAGAAGTAGTTGGTGCCCGCGTTGAGGGTGCCGGCGCGGACGTTGCCGGCGAAGTAGGACGGTGCGGTCTTCCAGACGTTGCAGTTGTACTTGCCGCCGCCGATGCCGTAGCAGCCGCTCGCGGCCTCGGCGGAGGCCGGGACGAGGCCCGTCAGGGCGAGACCGACGGCGGCTGCGGCTCCGGCGAGGGCGAGCTTGCGCACAGCGAACATGGAACGCTCCTTGCGTCGTGGGAGAGGGCCCGAGGAGCGGGCCCGACCGGTGGGCGGCCCGGTGGCCGCCCCCGTCTGACTCCAGGAAACCTGAGCAGCGGTCTGCCCGGTACCTGACATCTGTCAGGGCGTCGGCCGCGGGAGCGGAGCGTCGGACCACCCTCTTCTCGTCGCATTGACGACAACCGGGCGAGCCGGTTATCGTCATCTCGACGAAAACAATGCGAGGGGGATTCACCATGGCCGACATCACCAGGCGACTCGGATTCCGGCACCTGCGGGCCGCACCCACCGCCCACATCCGCCACCTGCGCGGCGGCCGGCCCGTCCACCAGGGCGCCGGCCTCGCCTTCTGGTTCCGCCCGCTCACTGCGGCCATCTCCGAAGTCCCGCTCGAAGACCGTGAGTTGGCGATGCTCTTCCATGCCCGGACGGCCGACTACCAGGACCTCGCGGTGCAGGCCACCGTCACCTACCGGATCACCGACCCGGCGGTGGCCGCCGAACGCCTCGACTTCGGCATCGACCCGGACACCGGCGCCTGGCGGGCCGAGCCGCTCGAACAGATCGGCACCCTGCTCACCGAGACCGCCCAGCAGCACGCCCTCGAACTCGTCGCCGCGACCCCGCTGGCCGGCACCCTCACCGAGGGCATCACCGCGGTGCGCCGCCGCATCGCCGAGGGCCTCACCGGCGACGCCCGGCTCGCCGAGATCGGCCTCGCCGTGATCGCCGTCCGCGTCACCGCGCTCCGCCCCGAGGCCGAGACCGAGCGGGCGCTGCGCACCCCGGCCCGCGAGCAGGTCCAGCAGGAGGCCGACCGGGCCACCTACGAGCGCCGCGCCCTCGCCGTCGAGCGGGAGCGCGCCATCGCCGAGAACGAGATGGCCAACCGGATCGAACTCGCCCGCCGTGAGGAGGAACTGGTCGCCCAGGAGGGCGCCAACGCCCGCCGCCGCGCCGAGCAGGACGCCGAGGCGGACGCCGTCCGCGCCGAGGCCGAATCGGTCCGCCGCACCCGGCTCGCCGCCGCCGAGGCCGAGGCCGACCGGCTGACCGCCGCAGCCCGCGCGGAGGCCGAACGCGCCCTCGGCGAGGCCAAGGCCGCCGCCGAACAGGCCTGGCTCGCCGCCCACCAGCAGGCCGGCCCGGAGGTGCTGCGGGCGCTCGCCGTGATCCGCCTCGCCGAGCACCTGCCGCGGATCGACAGCGTCACCCTCACCCCGGACGTCCTCACCGGCCTGCTCAGCCGCCTCGGCGTCGGCGGCAACGGCGACGGCGGTGCCCGATGACCCTCGCCCCGCGGGTGGTGCTCGTCCACCGGCGCACCGAGTACGAGGAACTGCTCGCCCGGCACGGCTCCCGCGGCCAGGCCGCGTTCTTCCTGGACTCCCGCGGCCGCTCCATCGCCGAGGCCGAGGAGCGCCACGACCGCACCCGCGCGGCGCTCGCCGCCGTCGCCGGGGCGATTCCCGGCGACTGGCGGCGCACCAGGGTCGAACGCGCCGACCTCGACCGGTTCCTCTTCACCCCGGAGGACCTGGTGGTCGTCGTCGGCCAGGACGGCCTGGTCGCCAACGCCGCCAAGTACCTGACCGGGCAGCCCGTTATCGGCATCGACACCGACCCCGGCCGCAACCCCGGAGTCCTCGTCCGGCACCGGCCCGGCGACGCCGCCGAGCTGCTGCGCGCCGCCGCCGGACCGGGCACCGCCGGAATGCTGGAGGAGCGCACCATGGTCGAGGCGGTGGCCGACGACAGCCAGCGCCTCCTCGCCCTGAACGAGGTCTACCTCGGTCAGAGCGGCCACCAGACCGCCCGCTACCGGCTCACCGCGCCGGGCGCCGCCGCCGAGGCCCAGGCGTCCTCCGGCATCCTCGTCGGCACCGGGACGGGCGCGACCGGCTGGTGCCGCTCCGCCTGGCTCGAACGCCGCTCCGAACTGCGCCTGCCCGAGCCGACCGGCGCCGCCGTCGCCTGGTTCGTCCGCGAGGCCTGGCCCTCCCCGGCCACCGGCACCGACCGGGTCCAGGGGCTGCTGGCCGGCGGCGAACGCCTGGAGGTCGTCGTCGAGTCCGACCGCCTGGTGGTCTTCGGCGACGGCGTCGAGTCCGACGCCCTCCAACTCGCCTGGGGCCAACGCCTGACCGTCGGCGTGGCCGCCGAACGCCTCCGCCTGCTCACCTGACCCGCACCGGGCGGCCCGGTGAGACGGGCTGGTGGCCTGGGCGGGCAGCGTTGTCCAGTCCGGAGCCCTCCGGTTGGCCCGGCGTCAGCGGTTGATCGCCGGTGTCGCGGCCGAACGCCTGCGCCTGCTCACCTGACCCGCAGCGGGCAGCGTTGTCCAGTCCGGAGCCCTCCGGTTGATCCGGCGTCAGCGGTTGATCGCCGGTGTCGCGGCCGAACGCCTGCGCCTGCTCACCTGACCCGCACTCCGGCCGCCGGCTGGTCCGCGCCGCCCGAGCTGGACCCGGCCGTCCGGCCGGCCGTGTTCGCGGGCCACCGCTCGGCGGCGGGACGCGGCCCGGCGGAAGGGCGTGCGGTGCAGGTCGGCTGCGCTCCCGCGAGCCCCCGGGCAACCCCGCGCGACGGTCCGCGCCCGGCGCGTCGCGGTCCACCGCTCTGCCACAGTGGCCGGGGCTCGGTCGGAGCCCGTCCACCGACAGGAAGGCCTCCCACATGGCACGTCGCTGGCTGGTCACCGGATGCTCGTCGGGGCTCGGCCTCGCCCTCGCCACCGCTGCGGCGGAGGCCGGCGAGTACGTCCTGGCCACCGCGCGCAAGCCGGACACCCTCGCCGAGCTGGCCGCCCGCCACCCGGACCGGGTCCTCACCGCCGCCCTCGACATCCGCGACCCGGGCCAGTGCGAATCCGCCGTCGCCACCGCCGTCGACCGCTTCGGCGGCCTGGACGTCCTGGTCAACAACGCCGCCAGCGGCCTGTTCGGCACCGTCGAGGAGGTCGCCGACGAGGAGCTCCGCGACCAGCTGGAGATCCTGCTCGTGGCCCCCTGGCGGCTCGCCCGGCTCGCCCTCCCGGTGATGCGCGCCCAGGGCGCCGGCCACATCGTGAACGTCTCCTCGCTGGCCGGCCGGATGGCCTTCCCCGGCCTCTCCGCCTACGTCGCCGGGAAGTACGCCCTGGAGGGGATGACCCAGGCCCTCGCCGCCGAGGCCGGACCGCTCGGCATCCGGGTCACCGCCGTCGAACCGGGCGGCTTCGCCACCGGCTACGGCGACGCCATCGCGCAGACCGCGACCCGCCTGCCCGCCTACGCCGCCGGCACCGACCCGATGCGCGACGGCATGCACGCCATGCGGGACAACCCGCAACTCGGCCGCCCCGAGGACTTCGCCCGCCACGTGCTCCGCCTGGTCGCCGCCGAGGAGACGCCCGTCCGGGTGCCCGTCGGCGAGGACGCCTACGCCTTCCTCGCCGCCGTCGACGAGGCCGCCCGCGCCGAACTCGCCGCCGCCCGCGCACTCGTCCTGGGCCGCTGATCCACTGAGCCGCTGATCCACCGAGCCGTGGGGCCACTGGGCCACCGGGCAGCGGGGCCGCCGATCGGCCGAGCCGCGGACGGACCGGCACCGCAACGGCCGACGGCCGCCTCCCCGGGTGACCGGGGGAGGCGGCCGTCCACGGCCGGGGCCGGGCTACCGCTGTTCGGGCGGCTGCTCGCCGAGGTGCTCGTTGATCTTCTGCTGGGCGGTGTCCACCTGGCCCTGGTACTTGCCCTGGGTCTTGGCGTCGACGGCGTCACCGGCCTTCTCGACACCCTTCTGGGTAGTGGACTCGTGGCCCTTCATCATGCTCTTGAGCTTGTCCAGCATCGACATCTGGCTTCCTCCTTAGGAGCTGCCGGTCTACCCACCATCGCCGACCCGGACGAGATCCACATCTCCAGGGCGCCCGGCGCCGTCCGGCACCGGCTCACTGCGGTGCGGCGGCCGCCCAGTACCCGGGTGCGGCATCAGTCCGGCGCCGCAGGTCGGCCCGGACCCGGACGGCCAGCCGCCGGGTGTCCCGGCGGTTCAGCAGCGCACCGAGCCCCGCCCCGACCAGCAGCGGGAAGAGCGTGGGCAGCTTGCGCAGCGTGCTGCGGGTCAGTCGCTTGCGCACCTTGCGCCGCACCTCGGTGCCCACCGCCAGCCCCGTCACCGCCGCCACGCCCACCGGATGCGACGGCGTCACCGAGGCGAGCCCGCGCCGGTCCGCCCACGCGGTGACGTACGCGGCCGACCGCTGCGCGGGGCTGCCGCCCGCGGGCACGCCGTACACCTGGTGCAGCTCGGCGATCAGTTTGATCTCCACCGCCGCGACCACCAGGGTCTCCGCCGCGACCTCGGCGGCCATCCCCGCCGGTACCGGCAGCATCGCCGCCGCCCCGACCCCGGCGCCGACCGAGGCCGAGGCCCGCAGCGCTCCCGCCACCAGCAGGTCCGCCAGGGCCTCGGCGTCGGCGGCCTTGGGGTGCTGCGCCCGCAGCGTGGCCAGGTCCCGCACCGGGATCCGCGGCGCGGTCTGCAGCAGCCGTTCGGTCAGCGCCCGGCCGCCCACCCAGGTCACCCGCGCGGTCGCGGCACCCCCACGCAGCAGCAGCCGGACCGTCGACGCCACCAGCGCGCCGGCCCGCCGGGCGGCCCGCCGCCGGCTCGACTCCGAGCCCTCCTCCATCTCGCGCGACATCGAGGCCAGCGCCTCTGCCGCCGCCTCCGGACCCATCTCCGCCCCCGCCGTCCCCGTCCCGTCATCCGGCGGTTCCGGCCGTCGCCTGCGCAGCAGTCCCATGCCGTCCCCCGTACCCGCCGCCCGGAACCGCTACGCCGTCGACCGGCCCGCGCCACCCGACCGGCCCGCCGGGTGGCGGGGGCCGACCGACCCGGTCCACCCCCTGTGACCCCCGTCACCACGCCGACCCCGGCGGTGCGCCGCGCGGACACCCCCTCCGGCGCGAGAATGATCGGGTGTCCGCCCCCTCAGAGCTGCCGCGCTACTCCGGCCAGACGTCCTGCGGTGCCGACATGCGCACCCCGCTGCGGGACTTCCTCCGCACCGAGACCGGCAGCGCCGCATTCCTGCTCGCCGCCACCCTGGCCGCCCTGGTCTGGGCGAACGTCGCCGCCGGGTCGTACGAGTCCTTCTGGGAGACCGTCCTCGCCGTGCGGCTCGGTGACGCCGGCATCTCCCTCGACCTGCGCGAATGGGTGAACAGCGGCCTGATGACGCTGTTCTTCTTCGTGGTCGGGCTGGAGGCCCGCCGGGAGTTCGACATGGGCGAGCTGCGCGAGCGCCGCCGGATCGCGCTGCCGCTGATCGCCGGGGTGTTCGGGATGGTCGTCCCCGTCGCGATCTTCCTCGCGGTCAACGCCGGGGACGGCGAACTGCACGGCTGGGGCACCGCGATGTCCACGGACACCGCCTTCGCCCTCGGCATGCTCGCCCTCTTCGGCAGCCGGCTGCCGGAGTCGCTGCGCACCTTCATCCTCACCGTCGCCGTCGTCGACGACTTCGTCGCCCTGGGCGTCATCGCCGTCGCGTACAGCGGCAGCATCGAGGTGCCGGCCCTGCTGGCGGGCCTCGGCATCCTCGCGGTGATCCTGCTGGCCAGGGCCGCCGGCCTGCGCCGCGGCGGCGTGTACGCGCTGCTCGCGGTGGCGCTCTGGGTCGCCCTGCTGAAGTCGGGCGTCGACCCGGTGGTCACCGGTCTGGCGATGGGCCTGCTGACGTACGCCTACCCGGCGTCCCGCGGCGACCTGGAGCGGGCGAGCGACCTGTTCCGGCTGTTCCGCGAGCAGCCCACCCCGGAGCTGGAACGCACCCTGCGGGCCGGCCTGGCCACCGCGATCTCCCCGAACGAGCGGCTCCAGCAGGTCTACCACCCGTGGACGAGCTACGTCATCGTGCCGCTGTTCGCGCTCGCCAACGCGGGCATCACCTTCTCCGAGGAGCAGCTGACCCGGGCCCTGCACTCGCCGGTCACGCTCGGCATCGTCCTCGGCTACGTGCTCGGCAAGCCGGTCGGCATCCTCGGCTCGACGCTGCTCACCACCGCGTTCAGCCGCGGCCGGCTGCGGCCCCCGGTCGGCTGGGGCGCGGTGGCGGCGGGCGGCGCGATCGCCGGGGTCGGGTTCACGGTGTCGCTGCTGATCGCCACGCTGGCGTTCGACGGCCCGCTGCTGGACGAGGCCAAGGTCGGCATCCTGGCCGCGGTGGTCTGCGCCTCGGCCGTGACCTGGGTGATCACCCGGCTGATCGCGCTGATGCCGCGGACCGGCCGGATGCGGGCGCTGCTCGGCACCTCCGAGTCCATCATCGACCTGGCGGCCTCCGTGGACGCCGAACGCGACCACGTCCGCGGCCCGCTCGACGCGCTGGTGACCGTCGTCGAGTACGGCGACTTCGAGTGCCCGTACTGCGGCCAGGCCGAACCCGTCGTCCGCGAGCTGCTGGCCGGTGCCGGGGACATCCGCTACGTCTGGCGCCACCTGCCGCTGAACGACGTCCACCCGCACGCCCAGCTGGCCGCCGAGGCGGCGGAGGCCGCCGGGCTGCAGGGCGCGTACTGGGAGATGCACGACCTGCTGCTGGCGCACCAGGGGGCGCTGAAGATCCACGACCTGCTGAAGTACGCCGAGACCGTCGGGGTGGACGGCGAGCGGTTCGAGGTCGACCTGCGGGCCCGGGCGGGTGCCGTCCGGGTCTCCGAGGACGTCGACTCGGCGGACCTCAGCGGCGTCTCCGGCACCCCCACCTTCTTCGTCAACGGGCGCCGGCACTACGGCGCCTACGACATCGCCAGCCTCAAGGAGGCGGTCCGCGCCGCCCGCGAACGGGCCGCCCTGGTCCGCTGAGACCCGCCCCGCCCCGCCCCGCCGCCGCCGCGGCACGGCGACGCGCCCGCCACCACTGCACGGCGGCGCGCCGGCCCCGCCCGGGTGCACCCTGGTCGGAGGGGCGGAGTCGGCCCGCGGCACACCCGGGGCCCGGCCTCCGCCGCAGCAGCCGGAAGGAGGCCCCCAGGTGGCCAGCGCCGGCCCCGGCAGCGGGGGCCCGCAGCCCGACGCCCGCACGGACCTCCCCGACACGTCCGCCGAGCCCGTGCCCCAGCGCTGGCGCGCCCTGGTGGTCTGCCTGATCGCCGGCTTCATGACCCTGCTCGACGTCAGCATCGTCAACGTCGCCCTGCCGACCGTCCGCACCGGCCTGCACATGACGCAGAGCGGCCTGCAGTGGGTGCTCAGCGGCTACGCGCTGGCCTTCGGCCTCGCCCTCGTGCCGGCCGGCCGGCTCGGTGACGCCCGGGACCGGCGCGCCGTCTTCCTGACCGGCCTCGCCCTGTTCACCGCGGCCAGCGCCCTGTGCGGCGCCGCCCAGAACGAGGCCTGGCTGATCACCGCCCGACTGGTCCAGGGCCTCGCCGGCGGCATCATCGTGCCGCAGGTCTCCGGCTTCATCCAGACCTCCTTCCCCGGCCCCGAACGCGGCCGGGCCTTCGGGATGCTCGGCGCCGTCATCGGCATCTCCACCGCAGTCGGCCCGCTGCTCGGCGGACTGCTCATCGAACTCGCCGGTCCGCAGCACGGCTGGCGCTGGGTCTTCCTGGTCAACGTCCCGATCGGCGTCGCCGCGCTGCCGGTCGCCCGCCGCCTGCTGCCGGACCCGCCGCCCCGCCCCGCCGGCCGCGTCCGCCACAGCGACCTCGACCCGGTCGGCATCCTGCTGCTGGGCGTCGGCACCACCGCCCTCCTGCTGCCCTTCGTCCAGGAGCAGTGGCACGACCGGGCCCGCTGGCTGCTGCTGCCCTTCGCCGTCCTGCTGCTCACCGCCTTCGCCGCCTGGGAGAGCAGGTACGGGCGCCACCGCGAACCGCTGGTCAGCATGGACCTCTTCGCCCGCCGCTCCTACGCCGCCGGCACCCTGCTCTCATTGCTGTACTTCGCCGGGTTCACCTCGGTCTTCTTCGTCTTCACGCTCTACCTGCAGGCCGGTCTGCACTACACCGCGCTCGCCGCGGGACTGGCGATCACCCCGTTCGCCGTGGGCTCCGCGGTGGCGGCGGCCGTCGGCGGCCGGCTGGTCGCCCGCCGCGGGCGGCGGCTGGTCGCGCTCGGCCTGGCCTCCGTGCTGGTCGGCCTCGGCGGCGCTGCGCTCGCGGCCCACCTGACCTCGGGCGACAGCACCGGCTGGGCCACCGCCGCGCCGCTGCTGCTCGCCGGCGCCGGCAGCGGCCTGGTCATCGCGCCCAACCAGACGGTCACCCTGCAGGAGGTCCCGGTCGTCCGGGCGGGCAGTGCCGGCGGGGTGCTGCAGACCGCCCAGCGGATCGGCTCCGCCGTCGGCATCGCGGTGGTCGGCTCGGTCTTCCTCGGCCACGCGGGCGGCGCCCCGGACGCCTGGACGGGCGCCTTCCAACTCGGCATCGCCGTCTCCGCCGCGTTCGTCCTGGTCGCCCTCGCCGTGGCCGCCGCCGACATCCGCGGCCACCGCCCGCCGCCGCCCGAGAAGGCCCTGCACTGACCGGACCCGCCGTCGCACCCGTACGGCATGCTGGGCCCGTACGTCACACAGGGGTGCCGCCGGGGCGGGAGACGCGGCGGCCACGGGCGTCGGGGGGATCTCATGATGGGTGGAGCGTCGGACGACTGGTGGGTGCTGCTGTTCTACCCGGTCGTGTTCTGGGTCCCGTTCGGGCCCTTCGTCATGGCCGCGCTCGGGGTGTGGCACGCCCGGGAACCGGGGCTCTGGCCGCGGCTGTGGTCGGTGCTGCTGCCGCTGGAGCCGGTGGTGACCCTGGGCGTCGTCGCCTGCCGCCCGGGCAAGGAGCCCGGTGACTACCTGCTCTACTTCGGCGGCTACGTCTTCGGCATCACGGTGCTGCCCTGGCTGCTCGGCCACGGCATCACCCGCGCCGTCCTCGCCCACCGCGCCCACCGCGCCCACCGCGCCCGCCGCGGCGGGGCCACCGGGGCCGGTCCCGAGAACGCCTGAGCCCGTACGGGGGCGATTGGATCCGCCGCGGACGGACAGACGCGCGGGCGTGGACCGACTTCGCAGACACACGCTCGCCCGCCGGCGGACCATCGCCCGGGCCGGGCCCAGCGCCCGGGTGCGCCGGCGCGCCCCCGACCGGCTGACCCGGCTGCGCCGCCGAGGCTGGCAGGACGCGCTGCGCCGCACCGGCCGGGAGATCCTCGACGACGAGCTCTCCGACCGGGCCGCCGCGCTCACCTACTACGGCGTCCTCGCGATCTTCCCCACCCTGCTGCTGCTCGTGTCGCTGGTCGGCCTGGTCGGGCAGTCCGTCACCGGGCAACTGCTCGACAACCTGCGTACCTGGACCCCCGGCCCGGCCCGCGACATCCTCCGCGGCGGTGTCGAGGAGCTGCAGCGCAGCCATGCCACCAGCGGCGCCCTCGCGGTCTTCGGCCTGGCCGGCGCCCTGTGGTCCGCCTCCGGCTACATCGCCGCCTTCATCCGCGCCGCCAACGTGGTGTACGACATCCGCGAGGGCCGGCCGGTGTGGAAGCTGACGCCGCTGCGGCTCGGCCTGACGGTGGTGCTGATGCTGCTGCTCGCCGGCAGCGCCGTGATCGTGGTGTTCACCGGGCCGCTCGCGCGGAAGGCCGGCGAGGCGCTCGGGATCGGCGACGTGGGGGTGCAGGTCTGGTCGATCGCCAAGTGGCCGGTGCTGCTCCTGTTGGTCACGCTGATGATCACGCTGCTGTACTGGGCCGCGCCCAACGTCCGCGGCCGCGGCTTCCGCTGGGTGTCGCCCGGCAGCGTGCTCGCGGTGGCGCTCTGGATCGGCCTGTCCGCCGGCTTCGCCGCCTTCGTGGCGAACTTCTCCTCCTACAACCGGACCTACGGCACCCTCGCGGGAGTGATCGTCTTCCTGGTGTGGCTGTGGCTGACGAACCTGGCGATCCTGTTGGGGCTGGAGTTCGACGCCGAGCTGTCGCGGGCGCGCGCCGTCCAGGGCGGCCTGCCGCGGACGCACGAGCCGTACGTCGAGCCGCGCTCCACGGAGACCTGGGACGACGCCGAGTCCGGTGGCGGCCCCTGAGCGCAGGGGAGTGAGTGACCGATGGCGGCGTGCCGGTCCGACCCCGCAGGGGCGGTGCGGCCCGCGCGCCGCCGTCCGGCCGTACGGCGTCGCCCGGACGGGGGAACCCCGCGGTGACCGGCGGCCAGCACCTCCAGGGGCGGCCGCTGCCGCGGTCCGGCGGCCCGCAGCAGGGCGGTCTGCGGGCGCGGCTGGCCGAGGCGGCCCGGGAGACCTGGCGGCGCGGCCGGGAGATCGAACTGCTGCACCGCTCGATGGCCTTCGCCGCGCTCTGCTTCGTCACCGTGGTCCCGCTGCTGGTCGTGATCGCCGCAGCCTCGCCGACCAGCGGCAGCGGGATCGCCGACTGGATGATCGACGGCCTCGGACTGTCCGGCCGCTCGGCCGCCGCGGTGGACGAGCTCTTCGCCTCCCGCCGCGAGGTCGTCACCACCACGACCGGGCTGAGCCTCGCCGCCCTGGCGGTCTTCGGGGTGTCGCTGATGGCGGCGGTGCAGAACGCCTACGAGCGGATCTGGCAGCTGCCGCCGGGTGCCTGGCACTCGGTGTGGCGCCAGGTGGTGGGCCTCGGCGGGCTGATCGGCTACGTGCTGCTGGCGGCCTGGAGCGGGGTGCCGTGGCACCGCACCGGCGCCCAGCCGGCCCTGCGGGTGGCGGCGACCCTGATCGGCGGGCTGCTCTTCTTCTGGTGGCTGCCGCGGCTGCTGCTCGGCTCCCGGGCGTCCTGGCGCACGCTGCTCCCGGGGGCGGTGCTGACCGTGTGCGCCCTGGTCGGGCTGCGGGTGTTCTCCCGGCTGGCGTTCGCCCCGATGATCGTCTCCAACGCGGTGTCCTACGGGGCGATCGGCACCGTGCTGGTGGTGCAGTCCTGGCTGATCGGCGTCGGCTACTGCGTGTACGCGGGCGCCCTGGCCGGTCAGGCCCTGCAGCGCCCGCCCACCCCGCGCCGCCGCGGCCCCCGCTGAGGAAGCCCCGGCCCCCGCCGGACAGGACCGGCCGGTTCAGAGCGACAGGACGCGGCGCTCGCCCGGGTGCACGGTGAAGCAGGAACCGCGCAGCCGGACCCGGATCGGCTCCTCGCGGCCCTCGCGCAGCGAGACGGTCACTGTGCGCCGGTCGACCGCGACCGTCACCCCCCGGTGGCCGCGGTAGTGCAGGTCCAGCTCCAGCCGTCCCAGTGCGGAGGGCAGCCGCGGGTCGAGCCAGAGCGCGTCCTCGCGGATCTCCAGGCCGGTGTAGCAGCGCTGCAGCAGGTCCACGGTGCCGGCCATCGCGCCGAGGTGGATGCCCTCGGCGGTGGTGCCGCCCTGCAGGTCCTCGCGGTCGGCGGCCAGCGCGTCACGGAAGAACCGCCAGGAGGCCCGGCGGTCCGAGCGGGTCAGCACCCAGGCGTGCACCACCGCGCTGAGGGTCGAGCCGTGCACGGTGCGCGGCAGGTAGTGGCGGACGGTGCGGCGCAGCAGTTCCTCCCCGGCCGGGTAGCCGAGCCGGCGCAGCAGGCCGCGGACCTCACGGGCGGAGAACAGCTGGAAGAGCATCAGGGCGTCCGCCTGCTTGGAGGCCTTGTAGCGGTTGACGGTGTCGCCCTCCGCCTCCAGGATCCGGTCGAGGCGCCGCAGGTCGGGGTAGTGCCGCCGGTAGCGTTCCCAGTCGAGTTCGGCGAGCCGTTCGTAGCCCTCGAACTGGCTGAGCACGCCGTCGTGGAAGGGCACGTGCAGGCGCCGGCCGACCTCCTGCCAGCGGTCCCGTTCGGCCCGGTCGAGGTCGAGGCGTTCCAGCAGTTCGTCGCGCCGGCGGCCGGGCAGCGCGTCGAGGGCGTCCAGGCCGCGGGCCAGCACCCAGGAGGCGAGCACGTTGGTGTACGCGTTGTCGTCCAGGCCGGGCCGGTCGGCCCACGGGTAGGCGTCGTGGTACTCGTCCGGGCCGAGCACGCCGCGGATCGAGTACCGCTCGCGTGCCGGGTTCCACTCGGCGGCCGAGGACCAGAACCGGGCGATCTCCAGCAGCATCTCTGCGCCGGTGTCGGCCAGGAAGCCGCGGTCGCCGGTGGCCTGGTAGTACTGCCAGACGTTGTAGGCGACGGCCGAGCCGACGTGCCGCTGCAGATGGCTGTGGTCGGGCAGCCAGCGGCCGGACATCGGGTTGAGGTGCAGCCGCTGCGATTCCTCGCGGCCCTCGCTGCCGCTCTGCCAGGGGTACATCGCGCCGCGCAGTCCGGCCTCGCGGGCGGCGCTGCGGGCCGCGCCGAGCCGCCGGTGCCGGTAGTCGAGCACGGCCCGGGCGAGTTCCGGGAAGCGCAGGTCGAGCAGTTGGAGGACGAAGAGCTCGTCCCAGAAGACGTGGCCGCGGTAGGCCTCGCCGTGCAGCCCGCGGGCCGGGATGCCGACGTCCAGGCCGACGGAGTGCTCGGAGTAGGTCTGCAGCAGGTGGAAGAGGTGCAGGCGGAGCGTGCCGATCCCGTCGAAGTCGGCCTCGATCCGGCAGCGGCGCCACAGCTCGGCCCAGCGCAGCGCGTGCTCGTCGGCCAGCTGCCCGAAGTCCCCGGCCGACGCGGCGAGCACGGTCGCGGCGTGCAGCGGGTCCCCGGCGTCCGGGTCGCGGTCGGTGCAGACGGCCACGGTCTTCTCCACCGTGACGGGCACGCCCTGCTCCGCGCCGACGGTGAGGATCTGCGCCGCCCGGCCGGGTCCGGTGTGCACGGCGGTGACGGCGGGGACGGGGGCGCCGGCACGGTGGGCGCGGGTGCGGGCGGCGAGGGCGATGCGCCGCGGCGGGTCAGCCGTGGCGACCTCCAGCAGGAGCAGGCCGTCGGGTCCGGCGCCCTGCTCCACCGGGTGGAGGTGGTGCCTGGTCAGCCCGTGGTAGCGGGCCACGCCGGAGTTGGTGACGGTGCCGTCCAGCGCCGAGCGGACCTCCAGCGGCCCGGACCAGTTCTCCGGCAGCAGCTCGGTCTCCAGGGCGACCAGGTGCGGCCGGGCCTGGCTGGCGATCCTTCGCTGGACGAGCCGGGTCCGCCGGCCATCGCCGTCCTCCACCAGGGCGTGCCGGGTCAGGACGCCCCGGCGCAGGTCGAGCACCAGGCGCTGGGCCGCGGGCGGGCCGGTGAACCAGGTGCCGCCGGCCGGCCGGAAGGTGAGCGGCAGCCAGTTGGGGCAGTTGACCAGGTCCTCGTTCTCGACCTGCCGCCCGCCGACGGCGGTGGCCGTGCGGTCGTAGCAGCCGGCCAGGTACGTGCCCGGGTAGTGGACCCCGTCGGCGGTGGACTCCGGTGCGGCGCCGCGGGTGACCAGGTAGCCGTTCCCCACCGCGCAGAGCGTCTCGCGCACGCCCTCCGCGGCCGGGTCGAAGCCCTCGTACGCGAGCTGCCAGTCCTCCGCGGGACTGCGCACCGCTCCACCTCACCCTCGCGACGGCATCCCCGGGCAGCCACGCTATGCCGCCGTTCGGGCGGCCGCATCCGGTTGCGCACGGCCGCCGCCGGCAGGCCGCCGGCCGTTCGGCCCCGGCGGGGAGGCCTCCGGCCTGGCGTCCGGGGTGCCGCGGCCCCACGCTGGACAGCAGGGGGCACCGGAGCGTCGCCGCACGAACGGGCACCGGACATGAACGAGACCACCAGGACCCCGGCCGCCGCCGAGCAGGCCGCCGGCCACCCGGACGACATCGCCCGGCGGGTCGTCAGCCGCTGCCGGCAGCTCGGGCTCGGCCAGGACGAGGTGGCCGCCCGGGCCGGCATGTCGCCGCGCTACCTCGGCCAGCTGCTGGACTTCGGGCCGGGCTTCGACCCGGGCGCGGTCTTCCGCCTCGCCCGGGTCCTCGGCGTGAGCCGGGCGGACCTCGTCGAGGGCCGCGCGGACGCGCCGCCCGGCCGTGCGCCGGGCGCGGCCCGGGCGCGGATGCTCAGGCTCACCGAGCAGGAGTGCTGGGACCGGCTCGGCACCCACGGCGTCGGCCGGCTCGCCCTCCCGGGGGAGCGGTTCCCGCTGGTGCTGCCGGTCAACTACACCGTGGACGGCACCACGGTCGCCTACCGCACCGCCGACTTCGGCGCCGCGGCGGCCGCGGTCGGTGACGGCGTCGCCTTCGAGGTGGACCGCATCGACGAGCACCGCAGCAGCGGCTGGAGCGTCCTGCTCGGCGGCCGGGCGGAGCGGGTGCAGGACCCGGAGGCCGAACGGCGGCTGGTCGAGCTCGCCGTCGGCGAGCCGTGGGCGGGCGGCCACCGGACGCTGTGGATCCGCGTCGTGCCGGAGTCGGTGACGGGCCGGGTGGTCGGACCGGCCGGCGGGCGGGGGGGGGGGGGCCGGGGCGGGGGGGGGGGCGGGGCGTGAGGAACCGGCCCGGCGCCGCCGGAGCGGTCAGCCGGGCAGGCCGGGCAGGCCGGGCAGGCGGTGGCGTTCGGCCGGGTCGGGCGCGTCGAGGAGGGCGTCGTACGGGGCCGGTGCCGGGGACGCCGTGAGGCCGCTGCCGCCGGCCGGGGGCAGGCCGGCCCAGCGGAGCAGGGCGTCGGTGGCCAGGGTGCGGTCGGCCGGGGCGAGGGCGGTGATCGAGGCGCCGTGGTTGCCGTCGGCCACCGTCAGCACGTGGCTGTCGCGGGTCCGGGCGGAGACGGAGAAGCGCTCGGCGCTCCACGGGTCCCGGCCGCCGTACACGAAGAGGGTGTTGCGGGCGTTCCGGCGGATCCAGCGGTCGACGTCCCGGGTCGTGCCCGGGTCGAAGGGGCGTCGGGCGACCTTGTCCGGGATGTAGTCCCACACCGAGATCCGGTACTTCAGCAGGCCCTTGAGCTGCGGGTACGCCACCTCGGGCGCGCCGAGCTCGGTGGCCGCCTGGTAGTAGTACGGCGCGTAGTACGAGAGCGTCTGGTCGGTGTAGAAGGAGAAGCCGTCGACGGCGTCGAACCAGTCCCACAGCTGCTGGTCGGTGGCGTCCCGGCCGGGGACGGCCGCGCAGTCGGCCTCGGTGCCGTACTGCCAGAACGCCCACGGCGTGTCGACGACCACGGCCTCCAGGGCCTTGTCGGCGCTGCCCATGTACTCCGCGGAGAAGGTGTAGCCGTTGTCGCGGGCGTACTGCTCGTAGCGGGCGGTGAGCGCGGTGCGGCGGCGCAGCGCCTCCACCTGGGCGCCGGCGATCGCGGCCCGGCACTCGGGGGTGCCGTTGCTGCGGATGACGTCCGCGTAGGCGCGGTCGCCGGGCCGGGCGGCGTCGTCCGGGGCGACGTAGGCGACCGTGCCGTCCATGTCGCCGGGGTGGAACCGCTCGTAGTGGGCGGCGTTCATGCCGCCCTTGCTGCCGCCGGTGGCGATCCAGTGGCCGGGGTAGAGCGCCTTCAGCGCCGTGAAGACCGCGTGCTGGTCGGCGGTGGCCTGACGGACGTTCAGGGTCGACCAGTCGCCGCCGGTGGCGGGCTCCGAGCCGCGGAAGAACCGGTACTCCAGGGAGACCTGGTTGGCGTCGAGCAGCCGGGTGGGCTCGGAGCGGGACGGGCCGGGGTCGGCCGGCAGTCCGTAGCCGCTCGCGGAGAGGACGGTCGGCCGGTCGGCGCCGCGGTGCAGCACGGTGAGCCGCTGCTGGAAGCTGCCGCGCCCGGGGTGGTCGTGGTCGACGGGCTGGGTGTAGGTCAGCACGAAGAAGCGGTAGCCGTCGACCGGCTTCTCCTGGACGACGGTCATGCCCGGGATCGCGGCGAGCCGGTCCTTGAGGTCGGTGTCCCGGGTCGCGGCCGCGGCGGCGGGCGCGCCGGTGCGGGCCGGGCCGTCCGCGGCGAACGCGGGGGCGGGGAGCAGACAGGCGGACACGAGGCCCGCCGCGAGGGTGGTCCACAGGCGGCTGCGCAACAGGGGTCTCCCGGGGCGGCGAAGTCAAGCGACGGTGTAAGTGCGTTTAACCCGTCGCACAACCTAGGTGCGGCCCGGCCCGGCCGCAAGGCTTTTGACGGAATGTCATGTTCGCGGATCGGGGTCCGGCGCGCCGCCTTCGCCCGGTGCGCCCGCGTCCTCCCGGGGGAGGGCGGCGCGGCGCCGCGAGGTCTCGCCCAGCGCCGCCAGGTCCTGGCCGCCCCGGCCGTGCGCCACACCCTCCAGCAGGGCGTCGCGCAGCACTCCGGCGAGCGGCATCGGCACCCGGGCGGCGGCCGCGGTGTCCAGCGCCAGGCCGACGTCCTTGAACCCCAGGTCGAGCCGGAACCCGGCGGGCTCGTACCGCCGTTCGGCGATCATCGCGCCGTACCCCTCGTACACCGGCCCGGGGAAGACCGTGCCGGTCAGCACGGACAGCAGGTCCTCGGCGGCCAGCCCGCTCGCCTCGCCGAGCGCGGTCGCCTCCGCCACCGCCTCGACCGCCGAGACCAGCACGAAGTTGGCGCAGATCTTGGCCGTGTTGGCGATCTCCGGCCGGTCGCCGAGCCGCCAGGTCCGCCGCCCCATCGCCTCGAACAGCGGGGCGGCCCGGTCCAGCGCGTCGGCCGGACCGGCCGCCAGGATCGCCAGGTTGCCCGCCGCGGCGACCTCGCCGCGGCCCAGCACCGGCGCCGCCACGTAGGCCACCCCGTGCCGTGCGTGCAGCTCCGCCGCCCGGCGCGCCAGCGCGGGGGAGACGGTGGCCATGTTGACGTGCAGGGCGGCCGCCGCCGAGGCCAGCGCCTTCTCGTCGAGCAGCACCGACTCCACCGCGGCGTCGTCCGCGAGCATCGACACCACGGCCCGGCACCGCCACACCCCGGCCGGCCCGTCGGCCGCCTCGGCGCCCTCCGCGACGAGCTCCCGCACCGGCTCCGGCGACCGGTTCCACACCGTCACCCGGTGTCCTGCCGCCAGCAGTTGACGGACCATCCCGCGGCCCATCGTGCCCAGACCGACGAATCCCACGTCCACCGTGCCGACTCCCTGCCTCGTGGTCCGCGGGGCCCGGCCGGGCCCCGCGGGGTCGTACCGGTGATCGTAGGCGTACCCGGGCGGCCGTCAGCCGGTGACGGCGAGTTCGGCGACCACCGCCCGGTGGTCGGTGCCCGGCAGGGTGCGCTCGGCGACGGTGACGGCCTTCAGCCCGTCGCCGTGCAGCACGTGGTCGAGCTGCAGTACCGGTGGCAGCACCGGGCGGTCCGCGGGCCAGGTGCCGTCGAAGCCCCGGCCGAGCTCGGCGTGGGTGTCGGTCAGGCCGGTGTCGAGCAACCGCCGCATCGGCGTGTGGTCCAGGGTGGCGTTGAAGTCACCGAGCAGGACGGCGTTGCGGGCCCGCCCCGCCACGTCCGAGCGGAGCGCGTCGAAACCGGCCGCCCACTTCCGCGAATCGCCCAGCGGGTAGTAGGTGTGCACGGCGACCACCCGCACGGTACGGCCCTCCACCGCCACCTCGGCCGAGGTCGGCTCGTCGGAGAACGGCGCGTCCGCCACCCGGGCCGCGGAGAGCGGCAGCCGCGAGTACAGCGCCGTGTCGGAGTACCGGCCCGCCACCTTGTACGGCAGCACCCCGGCCATCCCGGCGCGCTCCAGGGCGTTCGCCAGCCCCGGGTTCGACTCCTCGACCGCGAGCACGTCCACCCGCTCCTCACGGGCCAGCCGGACCAGCGCCGCCGGATCCACCTGCCCCAGGTAGGCGTTGCTGGTGGCGAGCCGCAGCCGCGGCGCGGACGTCGGCACCCCGCCGCCGTCCCCGACGAACCGCGGCACCAGCCAGAACAGCTGCACCGCGGTCAGCGCGAGGGCCACCGCCGTGAGCGCCCGGGACCGCAGCAGCGCCGTGGTGAACAGCACCAGCACGCTCAGCACCGCCACGTACGGCACGCCCGCGACCGGCAGCGACAGGTCCGTCCCGTCGTCCAGCCCGCCGAGCCGCACCACGATCAGCGCGGCCGGCACCAGCAGCACCAGCGCGCAGCAGGCCAGCACGGCGAGCCGCAGCGCACGCAGCCACCCGGGCGCGACCGGCGGCGCAGCAGGGGCCTCGACCTCCGTCACAACACCGACCATCCGACACTCCCGCCTCCCGCGCCCGCGCACCGGGCGCCGCTCGACCGACGTCGCACCGCCGGGCACCGCCTCCGCGGTGATCACCGGGCGGCGATGTCGACTGGAGACGCGGGGACGGGGCCGGACGGTTCCGCCGGTCGTCACGGCCGGCCGGGAGGCACCGCGCGACACGCCCGGACCCGCCGCGGGCGACGGAGGGTCAGCCCGACGGTCGGTCAGGAGCCGCGACCGACCCGGTCGGCGTAGGGGGTACGGCGGACGGACCGGACACGCGGGCGACAAGGTGCGGGGCCGACGGGCGGACCGTAGCTTCCGTGGCATGGACATCAACCGTCGTCTGGTGCTGCGCCGCGCCCTGCAGGGCGTCGCCGCCGGGGCCGTGACCGCGCTGCCGGCCATGGCCCGCCCGCGCCGTTCGGCCGCCGCCGACGGCCCGCCCGCGGCGGCGGTGCCGCCGGCCGCCCCGGCCCTCCCCGTCCCGGCCGAGCCGCCGATCGTGCTGCGCTCCGCCTGGCAGTCCGCGGATGCGGTGCCGAAGGTGCAGTACGACCGGGCGGTGCGGGCGGTGCTGGTGCACCACACCGACGACCCGAACTCCTACACCGCGGACGAGGTGCCCGACATCCTGCGGGCGATCCGCCGCGACCACCTGGAGTTCCGCGGCTGGGACGACATCGGCTACAACTTCCTCGTCGACCGCTTCGGCCGGATCTGGGAGGGCCGCCTCGGCGGCGTCGACCGTCCGGTCGTCGGCGCCCACACCATGGGCTTCAACCGCGACACGGTCGGCATCGCGGCGATCGGCACGTACAACGCCGGGACGGAGGTCCCGCAGGCCGTGCTGGACTCGATCGCCCGGCTGGCGGCCTGGAAGCTCGGCCTGCACGGGGTGCGCGCCGACGCCCGCTCCGAACTCACCTCCACCAACAGCGGCAGCCGGTTCCCGGTCGGCGCCCGGCACGCGTTCAACGCGGTCTCCGGGCACCGGGACGCCTTCTGCACCCTCTGCCCGGGCGAGTCGCTGTACGCCGCGATCCCCGGCATCGTCGACCGGGCCTGCCGCCTCCAGCAGGAGGCCGCGGCCGCCTCCGGCGCACCGCAGGCCCCGGCGGCGGCTCAGACCGGCTTGACCGCGTAGAGCTCCAGGTGGCCGCAGGCCGGGCAGCGGAAGGCGTCGACCTGCCAGCGCGGCTTGCCCATCCGCTTCGCGACGCCGAAGATGCCGCGCTCCAGCACGCCCGGTATCCACCGGGCATAGCCGTAGGACGACTGGCCGGTGTCCTCGACGAAGCCCGGCTCCAGCCCGACGGCACTGCACTGCGTGCACTTCAGGTTCTCCACGGCAGGGAGTGTAGGAGGCGTTCGGGCAGCTGTGCGAGGGCTTTGGCCGAGCCGGTGGCTCCGACGCCGCCGGCGCCCGCCCCGGGGCACGCGGCAGCCTCCCGGTCGCCGGGACGGACCCCGTCCGCGGCTGCGGGCGGGGCCGCTCGGGCGGTCGCCGCGCGTTGGTGACACACCCGCGCCCGGGCAGGCGGCAGACTCGTGGCACCAGCCGACGGATCGGGGAGAGTGGAGGTGGCCGGGTGGCCCGCGTGCCGCTGCTGTCGCTGCGCGGGATCTCCAAGCGGTACGGCACCCTGCAGGCCCTCAGCGACGTGGACCTGGAGGTCGTCCACGGCGAGGTGCTCGCGCTCGTCGGCGACAACGGCGCCGGCAAGTCCACCCTGATCAAGGCGATCGCCGGGGTGAGCGCCCCGGACTCCGGCGTCATCGCGTGGGAGGGCCGGCCGGTCGAGCTGCGGCGGCCCCGCGACGCCCAACAGCTCGGCATCGCCACCGTCTACCAGGACCTCGCGCTCTGCGAGAGCCTCGACGTGGTCGCCAACCTCTACCTCGGCCGCGAGCTGCGCCGCTTCGGGACGCTGCGCGAGGTCGAGATGGAGCGGCGCTCGCGCGCCCTGCTGGAGCGCCTCTCGGTGCGGCTGCCCAGCCTGCGCATCCCCGTGCTGTCCCTCTCCGGCGGCCAGCGCCAGGCCGTCGCCATCGCCCGGTCCCTGATCGGCGACCCCAAGCTGGTGCTGCTCGACGAGCCGACCGCCGCCCTCGGCCTGGAGCAGAGCTCGCAGACCCTCGACCTGATCCGGCGGCTGCGCGAGCAGGGCCACGCGGTCGTCGTCATCAGCCACAACCTCGACGACGTGCAGGCCGTGGCCGACCGGGTGGCGGTGCTGCGGCTCGGCCGGAACAACGGCGTGTTCGAGGCGAAGTACACCACCCAGGAGCAGATCACCGCCGCGATCACCGGCAGCCACCCGATGGCCGTCACCCTGCAGCAGAGCCTGCTGCCGCGCGGCCTGCCCGAGCAGGACGCCGTGGACGCCGCCTACCGCTACCTGCCCGCGCACGCGGGCGTCGGCGGCGACTGGTTCGACGTGATCCCGCTCTCCGGCGCCCGGGTCGCCCTGGTCGTCGGCGACGTCGTCGGCCACGGCCTGCACGCCGCCGCCACCATGGGCCGGCTGCGCACCGCCGTGCACAACTTCTCGGCGCTCGACCTCGCCCCGGACGAACTGCTGACCCACCTCGACGACGTGGTCAGCCGGATCGACCAGGAGGAGACGGCCGGCGGCATGGAGGGCGCCATCATCGGCGCCACCTGCCTGTACGCCATCTACGACCCGGTCTCCCGGCGGTGCCGGCTGGCCCGGGCCGGCCACCTGCCGGCCGTCCTCGTCCACCCGGACGGCACGGTGGAGATCCCCGACACGCCCGTCGGCCCGCCGCTCGGCCTGCGCGGCATGCCGTTCACCACCGCCGAGCTGGAGGTGCCCGAGGGCGCCCAGCTGGTGCTCTACACCGACGGGCTGGTGGAGGCCCGGACGAGGGACATCGACATCGGGCTCGACCTGCTGCGCGCCGCGCTCTCGCATGCCGACCGCAGCCCGGAGGAGACCTGCCGGGCCGTGCTGGAGGAACTCCTGCCGCACCGCCCGGAGGACGACGTGGCGCTGCTGGTCGCCCGTACCCGCGCGCTGCCCGCCGACCGGGTCGCCGAGTGGGTGGTGCCCCCCGACCCGGCGGCCGTCGCCGAGAGCCGGGCCGCGGCCACCGCCCAGCTGCGCCGCTGGGACCTGGAGCTGCTGGAGCCCGGCACCGAGCTGGTCCTCAGCGAGCTGGTCACCAACGCGATCCGGCACGCCGCCGGCCCGATCCGGGTGCGGCTGCTCTTCGACCGGTCGCTGATCTGCGAGGTCTCCGACGGCAGCAGCACCTCGCCGCGGCTGCGGCAGGCATCCTCGACCGACGAGGGCGGTCGCGGCCTGTTCCTGGTCGCGCAGATCGCCGAGCGCTGGGGCACCCGCTACACCGACACCGGCAAGGTCATCTGGGCCGAGCAGAACCTGCCGTGAGACGCACCGGTCAGCGCCTGCGGACCCGGGCGGCGAGCACCGCCACGTCGTCCTCCGCGGCCTCCGGCGTCAGCGCGTGGAGGACCGAGTCCAGCAGGTCGTCCAGGTCGCCGGCGGCGGGCAGCCGCAGCGCGGCGAGCCGGGCCAGCGAGGCGTCGATGTCCTCGCCGCGCCGCTCCACCAGGCCGTCGGTGTACAGCAGCAGCACCTGGTCGGGCAGCAGTTCGCGGGCCTGCTGCTCGTAGCCGCCGAGGCCGGTGCCGAGCGGCGGGCCGGTCGGCACCACGACCAGCTCGGTCGGCCGGTCCGCGAGGACGAGCGCGGGCGGCAGGTGGCCGGCGCTGGAGAACGTCCACCGGTTGCGGCCCGGGTCGGCGAGCGCGAGCAGACAGGTCGCCGGACGCGAGGACTCGTTCTCCGAGATCAGCGCGTCCAGCTGGCGCAGGATGCGGTGCGGCGGCAGGTCCATCCCGGCCACGTCCCGCAGCATCGAGCGGTAGGTGCTCATGTCGACCGCGGCCTCCACACCGTGCCCCATGACGTCGCCCATCACCAGCAGGGTCCGCCCGAACGGCAGCCGCACCGTCTCGTACCAGTCGCCGCCCACCACCGAGCTGGTGCCCGAGGGCAGGTAGCGGGAGGCGAGCTCCAGGTTCGGGTGCGGGTTGCCCGGCTCGGCGAGCAGCGCCTGCTGCAGCTGCAGGGCGATGCCCTGCGAACGGGTGTAGCGGCGGGCGTTGTCGATCCCGACGGCGGCCCGCCCCGCAAGGTCGCCGACCAGCAGCGTGTCGTCCTCGGTGAAGGCCCGCGCGGACTCGCCGGCGCGGGCCAGCGACAGCACCCCGAGGACGCGGCCGCGCGCGGTCAGCGGGACGGCCAGCACCGAGTCCAGCCCGGCCGCCCGGTACGCGGCCGGGCCGGCCTGCTCCGCGGAGCCGGGCCAGGAGCCCTCCCGCACCGGCGCGGCCACCGGACGGCCGGTGCGCAGGCACCGGGCGACGGCCGAGCCCTCCGGGTGGCGCACCGATTCGCCGGGGCGGGCCAGCGGGGCCAGGTGCGGCTTCAGGGCGGCCGTGCAGACCGCGGCGGCCCGGTGCAGCCGCAGCGTGCCGCCCGGCGCCCCGCGCTCGACCGCCTCCGGCGCCAGCAGCTCGACGGTCGCCAGGTCGGCCAGTGCGGGCACCGTGAAGTCGGCGAGTTCCACGCAGGTGGTGTCGACGTCCAGGGTGGTGCCGATCCGGCCGGCGGCGGCGTCCAGCACGGCCACCCGGATCCGGGCCCGTTCCAGCTCGTGCGGCAGGTCCGGTCCGGTCGCCGGCGGCCGAGGCTCCTCGGCCGGGCCGAGCGCGGCGAGCACCAGCCCGGCCGTCCGGCCGCCGATCACCAGCCGCCGGGCGCGCAGCCGCAGCCGGGGCACCGCGGGGTGCCCGGCGGACGGTTCGCGCGGGCTGCCGTCGACCAGGACCGCGTCCAGTGCGGGCGCCGCGGCGGCGAGCGCGGCCTCGGCGGCCGCCCCGCCGAGCAGCCGCTCCGGGCCGACCGCCGCGGTGCGGCAGAACGCCGGGTTCGCCCAGCGCCAGCGCAGGTCCGGGCCGACCAGCGCGAGGCCGACCGGGGCGTCCGTCAGGACGTGCCGCAGCAGTTCCTCGCCGCCCGTGGCCAGCGCGGCCGCCGCCCGGTCGATCGAGTCCCGCGCCGCGGTCGAGGCGTCGTCGGCGGCGTCCCGGCCCGAAGCCTCCGCGTGCAACGCGCCTCCTCGGCCGTGTCGGCACCCCACTGCCCAGGATCACGCGGGCCGGAGCCGGGCGCATCCAATGCCGCCCCGGCCCGGCCCGGCCCGCGCGGGACCACCCGGCCCGGTTCCGGGTGCCGGGCCGCCGGTCAGGGCGAACACTGGAGCTGTGCGGGCGAGCCGCGGCCCCGCGCCGCGGCGTGACCGTGCGCCGCCCCGGCCGAGGACCACCCATGAGCACAGACCTGAGACGTGTCGCCGTCATCGGTGACTGTCCGCTCTTCCGGCGCGGCCTGGCCCAGGCCGTGGACGCCGCGGAGGACCTGGTCTGCGCGGTCGGTGCGGCGTCGGTGCACGAGGCCGAGGCCGACCTCGAAGCGGGCGACGTCGTCCTGCTCGACCTGAAGTTACCGCCCGGCGAGCTCGCCGAGGTCGCCCACCGGCTCGCCGGCCGCGGCCTGGCCGTGCTGGTGCTGTGCTCCGACTCGCAGCGCGACGTGCTGCCGCCGATGCAGGCCGGCGCCCGCGGATGCCTCAGCCGGCAGGCGGGCGAGATCGAACTGCTCGCCGCGATCCGCCTGGTCGCCGCCGGCTGCTCCTACGTCTCCGCCGATCTCGCCGTCCGCCCCTGGCCGGAGGCCGAGGCCCGGGTCACCGACCGGGAACGGCAGATCCTCGCGCTGCTCGCCGGCGGCGAGACCGACCACGGCATCGCCCGGCGGCTGGGCATCAGCGAGCACACCGTCCACTCCCACCTGGACCGCCTCCGCGACAAGGTCGGCTCCCGCCGCCGCGTCGACCTGACCCGTTTCGCCCTCGCCCACGACATCCTCCCGGGCGACCCGCACGATCCCGCCTGAGGCCTGAGGCCTGAGGCCTGAGGCCCGTGGTCATGGGGGCGTACGGGCGCCCCTTGTGGGGCGTCGACGACCTCCGAGGACGCGCCCCCGTGAGGCATCCCGGAGCCGGGCCGTCAGGCGACGGTGCCCAGGTCGTGCGGGGTGTTGTTGAAGCGGCGGCCGCCGTGCGGGGTGACGGTGACGATGTCCTCGATGCGGACCCCGAAGCGGCCGGGGAGGTAGATGCCCGGCTCGATGGAGAAGCACATGCCCGGCACCAGCTGCTGCTTCTCGCCCTCGACCATGTACGGCGGCTCGTGCGTGGTGAGGCCGATGCCGTGGCCGGTGCGGTGGATGAAGTACTCGCCGTACCCGGCCTCGGTGATGACGGCCCGGGCGGCCCGGTCGATCTCCTGGCACTCCACACCCGGCCGGACGGCCTCGAAGGCGGCCTGCTGGGCGAGCCGCACCACCTCGTGGACCTCCGTGACCTCGTCCGGTGCATCCTCCCCGACGTGCACCGTGCGGGTGGTGTCGGAGCCGTAGCCGTCCTTGAGGCCGCCGAAGTCGAGGACGACGGTGTCGCCCTCCTGGATCACCCGGTCGTCGGCCTCGTGGTGCGGGTTGGCGCCGTTCGGGCCGGAGCCGACGACGGTGAAGTCGACCTGGCTGTGCCCGTACTCGAGCAGCAGCGCGGCGAGGTCGGCGGCGACCTCGTTCTCGGTGCGGCCGGCGAACGGCACCTCCAGGATCCGCCGGTAGGTGGCGTCCGCGGCGCCGCCGGCCGCGGCGAGCCGCTCCAGCTCGTCAGGGTCCTTGACGGCCCGCAGCATCGGCAGGGCCTGGGTCAGCGAGGCGTACCGGCTGTCCGGCAGCGCCTCCTGGAGGGCCAGTAGGTGCAGCGCCCAGGCCGAGTCGGAGATGCCGTAGCACCCGGCCGGGTCCAGGACGGGCGCGACCGCCTCGCGGTAGGGGTCGGTGCCGTCCGTCCAGTCGGTGAACCGGACGGCGGCGGCGCCGGGGGCGGCCTCGGCGTCAGGCCGTTCCAGTCGCGGAACCACCAGCACGGGTTCGGTGTCGGGGGTGAGCAGCAGTGCGGTCAGCCGCTCGGTCAGGGCGGTCGGCCGGTAGCCCGTCAGGTAGACGAGGTCGGGGCCGGGGGTGACGACCAGTCCGGAGAGTCCGGCCAGGGCGGCGGTCTCGACCGCCAGCGCCATCCGGCGGGTGAAGTCCTCGGTGGTGAACGGTGCGGGCATGGCGGCGGCCTCTCCGGAGGGACGGTCAGGAACGGTCTGCGTAGTACCGCAGGAACAGGGCCTCGACAAGGGCCATGTGCTCGATCTCGGACGGATCGACGCTCTCGTTCGGAGCGTGGATGAGGCAGCGCGGCTCCTCGACGCCCATCAGGACGATCTCCGCCTCGCGGTAGGTGTCGGCGAGCACGTTGCACAGCGGGATGGAGCCGCCCTGGCCGAGGAAGGAGACCGGCTTGCCGTAGGCCCGCCGCATCGCCCGGTCGAGTGCCGCGTACGCCCTGCCGTTCGTGGCGGCGCGGAACGGCGAGCCGGTGCCCTCGGTCTCGACCTCGACCGCGGCGCCCCAGGGCGCGGCGTCGGTGAGGTGGGCGGCGAGCGCGTCGCGGGCCGCCTGCGGGTCGGTGCCGGGCGGCACCCGCAGGCTCACCCGGGCGCGGGCGGTGGCGGGCACCGCGGCGGCCGAGCCGACCACCGGCGGGCAGTCGATGCCGAGGACGGTGACCGCGGGCCGGGCCCACAGCCGGTCGGCGACCGTGCCGGAGCCGGTCAGCGCGACGCCCTCCAGCACCCCGGCGTCGCGGCGGAACTGCTGCTCGTCGTAGCCGACGCCCGGCCAGGTCCCGTTGCCGTCCAGGCCCTTGATCCGGGTGCCGCCGGCGGTGTCACGCAGCGAGTCGAGGATGCGGATCAGCGCGGCGAGCGCGTCCGGGGCGGGCCCGCCGAACATGCCGGAGTGCAGGTCGCCGGCCAGCGTCCGCACGGTGACGACCACGTTGGCGAGGCCGCGCAGGCTGGTGGTGGCGGTGGGCACCCCGACCTCGGCGTTGCCGGTGTCGCAGATCAGCAGGGCGTCGGCGTGCAGCTCGTCGGTGTGCTGCCGCACGTACGCCTCCAGGCCGCCGGTGCCCTGCTCCTCGGAGCCCTCGGCGACGAACTTGATGCCGACCGGGACGTCCTCGCCGAGCGCCCGCAGCGCGGTGAGGTGCATGACGACGTTGCCCTTGCAGTCGGCGGCGCCGCGCCCGTACAGCCGGCCCTCGCGCTCGGTCAGCTCGAAGGGCGGCGAGGTCCAGGCGGCGTCGTCCAGCGGCGGCTGCACGTCGTAGTGGCAGTACAGCAGCACGGTCGGGGCGCCGGGCGGCGGCGGGCGGTGGCCGATCACGGCGTGGCTGCCGTCGGGCGTCTCGGCGAGGTGCACGTCGTGCAGGCCCGCGTCGGCGAAGGCGGCGGCGACCCACTCGGCGGCCCTCCGGCAGTGCTCCGGCGGGTACTGGCGGGGGTCGGCGACCGAGGGGATCGCGACCAGCTCGGCGAGGTCGGCCAGGGCGCGGGGCATCAGGGCGGAGATCCGCCCGGCGAGGTCGTCGGCGGGGTCGGACATGGCGGCTCCCGGGGCGCGGGCGGGCCGCGCCGCCGGGGTGGGCGGCACGGCCGGCCGGGTCAGGTGTTGACGGTCTTGGCGGTGTCGAGGTCGTCGAGCTTGTCGCGGAAGTCCTCCAGCTTGTCCGGGCAGTACACGTTCAGGACGATCGCCTCGGCCTCGACGGACCTGGCGTTGGCGACGATCGGGCGCTGGCCGGGCCCGGCCGCGCCGTTCGCCAGGTTGACCTTCCACAGCGCGTTGTTCAGCGTGCCGGCCGGGTCCTCGCAGACCGCGCCGCCGTCGGTACCCAGCGTCTTCGCGATCTGCTCCTGGTCCGGCACGGCCCGGTAGCCGGCCGCGACCAGCTCGTCGGAGAGCTGCTGCGCCTTGCGGTAGGACTCGTTGGTGGCGTGCTGCTGGGTGTAGGTGATCAGGCCGATCACCAGCATGGCGAGCAGCAGCACGATCGCGCCGATGTAGATCCAGCGGTGCTCGGAGGCCATCCGGGTCGGGCTCATGCCGCACCTCCTTCGGCGGCGGCGGCCTCCGGCTGGCGCCAGCTCGGCTTGCGGGTCTTCAGGAAGGCGAGCGGGATGATCAGGCCGAGCAGCAGCAGGCCGCCGCCGACGATCAGGACGTACGACCAGACGCTGCCGCCGCTGAACTGCGAGGACGGCACGAAGCCGATGACCATGGCTGCGGCGGAGGCCGCGAAGCCGGTCACGCAGAGCACGACGAGCGCCGGGGCCCGGTAGCCGCGCGGGTGGTCGGGCTGGTTGCGGCGCAGCCGGATCGCCGCGAGGAACATCAGCAGATACATGATCAGGTACACCTGGGTGGTGATCACCGAGAAGATCCAGTACGCGCTGGAGACGCTCGGGATGAAGGCGTACATCAGGGCGATGGCGGTGGTGACCACGCCCTGGGTGACCAGGATGTTCTGCTGCACGCCGTGCGCATTGAGCTTCTGCAGGAACGGCGGCAGGTAGCCCTCCTGGCGGGAGATCAGCAGCAGGCCCTTGGACGGGCCGGCCAGCCAGGTCAGCATGCCGCCCAGCGAGGCGGCGACCAGGCCGACCGCGATCACCGGGGTGAGCCAGCCGATGTCGAAGTACTGGAAGAACGCGTCGAAGGCCTGCATCACGCCGGCCGTCAGGCTGAGCTGGTCGGCGGGCACCACCCAGCTGATCGCCAGCGCCGGCAGGATGAAGATCAGCAGTACCAGGCCCATCGCCAGGAACATCGACTTCGGGAACTCCTTCGGCGGGTCCTTCAGCGAGGAGACGTGGACGGCGTTCATCTCCATGCCCGAGTAGCTGAGGAAGTTGTTGACGATCAGCACCAGGCTGGCCAGGCCCGTCCAGGCCGGGAAGATGTGACTGGCGTTCATCGGCGCGGCCGAGGGGTTGCCCTGGCCGAGGAAGACCAGGCCGAGCACGACCAGCAGCGTGCCCGGGATGAGGGTGCCGATCACCAGGCCCCAGGAGGCGAGGCCGGCGACCGCGCCCGTCCCGCGGGAGGACACCCAGACGCCGGTCCAGTACAGCACCATGATCACGATGGCGGTGTAGAGGCCGCTGTTGGCCAGCGCCGGATCGATCACGTACGCGATGGTCGAGGCCACGTAGGCCAGCAGGCTCGGGTAGTAGAAGATCGTCATCGCGAACTGGCACCAGACCGCGAGGAAGCCCAGCGGCTTCGACAGCCCCTGGGCCACCCAGTTGTAGACCCCGCCCGTCCAGCCGGAGGCGAGCTCCGCGGAGACCAGCGCCGTCGGCAGCAGGAAGACGATCGCCGGGACGATGTAGAGGAACACGCAGGCCAGGCCGTACACCGCCATGGTGGGCGCGGCCCGCAGGCTCGCCACCGAACTGGTCGTCATCAGGGCCAGCGTCAGCCAGGTCATCCGCGGCGCCGACACCGCCTGCTGTACGGCGGGAGCCGCCCCGGTGACCTGCCGGCCGCCCTCGCCGGCCGGGACGTCCATCGTGCTCATGTGCACTCTCCTTCCGGCAGCGCCGGGCTGCTCCCTCACCCTTCGTGGCCGCCCCGGCCGGCGCATCCGGCTCGGCCCGTTCGTGTGACGACCCTTCCCGGACGGCCGCGCAGTACGGGCGGCGGCGGCCCCGTCAGGGCAGCATGGGGACGGGCCGTGCCCGGAGCCGACCGGCCGGCCCGCCGAGGTCGATGCCCAGGGCCCGCCCGATCTGCTCGACCCGGCGGGCGACGCTGCCGTGGTGCAGGTGCAGGAACTCCGTCGCGCGGCGCAGCGAACCGGTGGCGCAGTAGGCGTCCAGGGTCTCCAGGTCGTCCGGGCAGGCGGCGACCCGGGCGACGGCCGCCACGTCGGGGTTTTCGCGCAGGGCGTCCGCGGGCGTCTCGGCCAGCAGGGCGAGCGCGCCCAGGTCGGCGTGGCGGACGACCGGTTCGCGCGGGGTGGTGAAGCGCAGCGCGGTGCGGGCCTGCCGTCAGGAGGCGTCCGGGCTGCCCGCGCAGCCGATGCCCGCACGGACGCCCGCCGGGATCCGCGCCGGGTCGACGGCGGCGGCGAGGACGACGCCGACACCCGCGAGCGGCGCGGCCTTCACCGGGTGGGCCGGGCAGAGCGCGGTGCCGATCCGGTCGAGCGGGAGCTCCGAGCGGACGGCGAGGGCGTGCACCGGCCGGTCGGCGGCGAAGCCCAGCAGGCGCAGGGCCCGGGCCCGGTCCGCCTCGTCGCTGTGCGGGCTGACGGTCAGTTCGACGAGGGCGGGATCGGCCATCGTGGTGCGGGCCGGGGCGCTCCAGCCACTGGCGGCACTACCTGGGCTCCCGGCCGGCGACCCCGTACGCCGCGCACGCGCGGGCCGCCGACCTGTCCGGACTGCCGTCCGCCTACATTGCCACCGCGGAGTTCGACCCAACCGCGACGAGGCCCTCGCCTACGGGCTGCGCCTGCTGCAGGCGGGCGTGTCGGTCGAACTGCACCAGTGGCCCGGCACCTTCCACGGCTCGCAGGCGATCCTGTCCGCAGAGATCTAGCAGCGGCAGAACGCCGAACTCGGGGCCGTGCTGTGCTGTGTTTTCACCGACCGAGCCGCGGGGCCGGCGGCCCGCCGGGGCGGGTGTCACCGGACGGACGGGACACCCGCCGGCGGTATCGGAAACGGAAGGATCTTGACCGCGCGTCAGGTGTTCGACCGTACGTCATGTCCACTGCGTACGCGGTTCACTTCGTGCTCCTATCTTCACACCGCCCGGGGTCGTTCCCGGGTGCGCGCCGCGGCACCGATCTGCCGGGCGCGCCGATGTGTCGAGGAGACACCCTGATGCAGCGCAAGGCCTTGAAGGCCGCCACCGTGCTGGCACTCTCGGGCAGCCTGGTCGGCGGTGCGGCGGTCAGCGCCCACTCCGAGCCGGCCGAGCGGAACGAGCACCGCGCGGACATCCGCAACGTCATCTACCTGCTCGGCGACGGCATGGGCCGCACGCACGTCACCGCCGGCCGCGAGCGCTACTACGGTGCCGCCGGCCGCCTGAACATGGAGAAGCTGCCCTTCACCGGCGCTGTGGCGACCCACGCCGTCGAGAAGGACAGCACCCGGCCGGCCCTGGTCACCGACTCCGCCAGCTCCGCCACCGCCTGGTCCTCCGGTGTGAAGACCTACAACGCGGCGATCGGCGTGGACGCCTACGAGAAGAAGGTCGCCACCCTGATGGAGCAGGCCCACGCGGCCGGCTTCGCCACCGGCAACGTCTCCACCGCGGAGATCACCGACGCCACCCCGGCCGCCCAGTTCAGCCACGCCCTGCTGCGCGGCTGCCAGGGCCCGGTCTACTCCGACGCGGCCTGCCTGCCGAAGAAGGCCGACGGCAGCTACGAGTCCGCCCCGGCGGACCACACCCTGATCACCCCGATCGCCGAGCAGATCGCCCGCAACGGCACCGCCGACGTCGTCCTCGGCGGCGGCCTCGCCCGCTTCGAGCCGGACGACCAGAAGGCCCTCCAGGCCCAGGGCTACCAGGTGCTCGGCAGCTTCGGCGACCCGGCGCTGCCCGCGCAGACCGCCGCCACCCAGAAGGTCGCGACCAGGACCGACCTCGCCGCCGCCAAGGGCCGCAAGGTCGTCGGCCTGTTCAACCGCGGCAACCTGACGGTCGAGCAGGCCAAGGCCGGGCTGCCCGCCGACGCCCCGCAGCGCCAGGAGCCCACCCTCGCCGAGATGACGAACAAGGCCGTCTCGCTGCTCGGCAAGAACAACCACAAGGGCTTCTTCCTGCAGGTCGAGGGCGCCCAGATCGACAAGCGCTCGCACGCCAACGACGCCGCCCAGACCCTCGGCGAGGTCAAGGCCTTCGACGACGCGGTCGCCGCCGCCGTGGACTTCGCCAAGAAGGACGGCCACACCCTCGTGATCGTCACCGCCGACCACGAGTGCGCCGGCTTCAACATCATCGAGAAGGGCTCCTACACCAACGCCGAGGCGGCCGCCCCGCCGGCCAACACCGACGCCGGCAACCCCGCCAACAACAGCCTGCCCAGCCGTCCCACCAGCGGCGCCAAGGACCCGGCCCGCTCCAGCGGCATCGTCAACGGCGCAGGCGCCGGCGACCCGAAGAACTTCGCCCCGGCGACCTTCCGCACCCCCGACGACCCGGCCGGCGTCAAGGACGGCACCGCCGACGCCAGCCTCTGGCTGACCTACCTGTCCGGCAACCACACCGGCGCCGACGTGCCGATCTTCGCCTACGGCCCGGGCGGCGACCGCTTCGCCGCCAGCCAGGACAACACCTCGCTGTACGGGAAGATGTACAGCGCGCTCTTCCGGAAGGCCCCGCGGCACTGACCTGCCGCACCGCCCCACGCCGGAACCGGGGCCGGGAGGCACGATCCTCCCGGCCCCGCCGACACCCAGGAGCCCCATGCACCCCCGCCTCGGCGCCCTCGCCCGCCCTGCCCTGGCCGCCCTCACCCTCGGCCTGCTCGCCGGCTGCTCCGCTGCGCCCGCGGACGACCCGCAGCCGGCCCCGGTGCCCTCCGTCGCGCTGCCCGCGCCCAAGCAGGCCGCCGCGCCCGCCGCCGTCCTCGCCACACCGCCCGCCCCCGGCGAGGTCCGCGTCGAGGACGGCCCGTTCACCGACCGCGTCCGCCTCACCGGCCTGCGGCTGGACGGCGGCAGGGCCGTCACCGGCCACCTCACCGTCACCTCCGACGTCAGCGACGTCCTCGCCCTCGAACTCCGCGCCGCCTTCTACGACGCCAAGGGCACCCTGGTCGGCACCGGCGCCTTCCACTACCAGGAAGAGGAGGAGGCCTCCGGCCGGCACGACGGCCCGCACGCCGGCCGCGAGGGCATCGACCTCACCGTCGGCGCGGACCACCTCACCGGCACCCCCGCCGCCGCCGTCCTGTCACTGCCCGTGCTCGTCAACGAGTAGCCGCCCCGCCGCGCCGGGCACCCGGCACCGTTTGAGCCCGCCCCGCCCGCGGGCCATGCTGGAGGGTGCACGCGCGGGCCCGGCCCCGCACGGGCGAGGCCGGCGGCCCCGGCGACGGCGAGAAGAGCACCGATGGACGAGACAGGCGGCTCAGCGGAGAGTGATCGCGGCTCCCCGCCGGGGAACGCTGCGGCCGTCGTCGGCCCCGACGGCCGGCTGACCGCCTGGAGCCCCGGCGCCCGACGCCTGCTCGGCCACCGCCCCGAACAGGCTCTCGGCCTCCCCGCCGGAGACCTGCTCGCCGCCCCGCCGCCCGCCGCGGCGCTGCGCGCACTCGCCCGCGGCACCGAGTGGCACGGCCGGCTCGCCCTGCTCCACCGGGACGGCCGCCCCGTCACCGCCGACCTGCGCGCCACCCCGCTGCACACCGCCACCGGCACCGCCTGGACGGTCACCGCCGAACCCGCCGTCGCCCCCGACCCGGACGCCGCCGCCGAACCCGCCACCACCGGCCACCGGGAACTGCGCGAATGGGCTTTCAGCCAGCTGCCGATCGCCGTCGGCGTGTACGACCGGGAGACCCGCCTGGTCGGCGCCAACGACGAGGTGCTGCGGATGATGGGCGAGGGCGGCGAACCCGTCGGCCTGCTCATGGCGGAGACCGCCGACCGCTGGTCCGGACTGCCGCACGCCCGGCTCGCCGCCCTGATGAACCGGGTGCTCGCCGGCGGCGAGACCGTCCGCGCCGACCACCTCTTCCGCACCCCCGGCGAGGCCGGCGCGCACGCCTGGACGACCGTCCTCTACCCGCTCAAGGGCCCCGACGGCGGCGTCCGCGGCGTCGCCCGCGGGGG
>NZ_BAAALD010000033.1:16222-27481 GCF_039528095.1 Kitasatospora arboriphila | reverse complement strand
CGTCCTCGGCCGACTCGACACCACCGACGAGTACCGGGCCCGCCGCCGGCTCGCCGTGGTCAACGCCGCCGGCCTGCGGATCGGCACCACCCTCGACGTCACCCGCACCGCCCAGGAACTCGCCGACGTCGCCACCGAGGACTTCGCCGACTTCACCAGCGTCGACCTCCTCGACAGCGTCTTCCTCGGCACCGAGGCCGCCACCCGGCCCACCGGCGGGCCCGCCGTCTTCCGCCGCGCCGCCGAACAGTCCGTCCTCATCGGCTGCCCCGAGTCCGCCGTCCCGCCCGGCCAGACCGACCACCTGCCCGCCGACTCCCCGATGACCCGCGCCCTCGCCACCGGCCGCCCCTCCCGGCACCGCGTCGACGACCCCGACGTCCGCCGCTGGCTCACCGTCGACCCCGTCCGCGCCCAGCGCATCGCCGAGTCCGGCACCCACTCGCTGATCGTCGCCCCGCTGCTCGCCCGCGGCACCACCCTCGGCATCACGCTGTTCGCCCGGCACCGCACCGAGGAGGACTTCGACGCCGACGACGTCCTGCTCGCCGAGGAACTCACCGCCCGTGCCGCCCTCAGCATCGACAACGCCCGCCGCTACACCTTCGAACGGAACACCGCCCTCGCCCTGCAGCGCAGCATGATGCCGCACCGCGCCCCCCGCCAGGCCGCCGTCGAGATCGCCTCCCGCTACCTCCCGGCCGGCCCGCAGGCCGGCGTCGGCGGCGACTGGTTCGACGTCATCCCGCTCTCCGGCGCCCGCGTCGCACTCGTCGTCGGCGACGTCGTCGGCCACGGCATCCAGGCCACCGCCACCATGGGCCGGCTGCGCACCGCCGTCCGCACCCTCGCCGACGTCGACGTGCCGCCGGACGAACTCCTCACCCACCTCGACGACCTGGTGCTGCGCCTCGACCGGGAGGCCGACCCGCGCACCGCCGACGAGGACGGGCGGGAGGCCGCCGACATCGGCGCCACCTGCCTGTACGCCGTGTACGACCCCGTCTCCCGCCGCTGCACCCTCGCCCGGGCCGGACACCCCGGGCCCGCCGTGGTGCGCCCCGACGGCCGCGTCGAGTTCCCCGAACTGCCCGCCGGACCGCCGCTCGGCCTCGGCGGCCTGCCCTTCGAGGCCGCCGAACTCGACCTGCCCGAGGGCAGCGTGCTCGCGCTGTTCACCGACGGCCTGGTCGAGGCCGTCGACCACGACGTCGACCACGGCATCGAACGCCTCGCCCGCGCCCTCGCCGCCGGCGGCATCTCCCTGGAGGAGACCTGCGACGAGATCCTCCGGCTGCTGCTGCCCGAGGCCCCCGAGGACGACATCGCCCTGCTGCTCGCCCGCACCCGCGCCCTCGACACCTCCCAGGTCGCCGCCTGGGACGTGCCGCCCGACCCGGCCGTCGTCTCGCACGCCCGCAAGCTCGCCGCCGAACAGCTCGCCGTCTGGGGCCTCGACGAGTACGCCTTCGTCACCGAACTGGTCGTCAGCGAGCTCGTCACCAACGCGATCCGCTACGGCCGGCCGCCGATCGAGCTGCGGCTGATCCACGACACCAGCCTGATCTGCGAGGTCTCCGACACCAGCAGCACCGCCCCGCACCTGCGCCGGGCCCGCACCTTCGACGAGGGCGGCCGCGGCCTGCTGCTCGTCGCCCAGCTCACCCAGGGCTGGGGCACCCGGCACACGCCGTTCGGCAAGACCATCTGGACGGAACAGACCCTGCCCGAGGTGTGACCGGCACCTCCCGGCGTGTGACCCGCACCGCGGCTCCCGCCGCCGACCGGGGCCGATATCGTCGGCGCATGAACGCCTCCGAGCCCGAGCAGACCCCCGCCCCGGCCCCCGTACGGCCCGCCGCCCCGACCGCGTCCGCGATGCGCAGAGCGCTCCGCCGGGCCCGGGACGGCGTCGCGCTGGACACGGGCGAGGCCGAGGTGCTGCTGCAGGCCCGCGGCGCCGACCTCACCGACCTGTGCGCGTCCGCCGCCCGCGTCCGCGACGCCGGACTCGGCGAGGCCGGCCGCCCCGGGGTGATCACCTACTCGAAGAAGGTCTTCATCCCGCTCACCCGGCTCTGCCGGGACCGCTGCCACTACTGCACCTTCGTCACCGTGCCGGGCAAGCTGCGCCGGGCCGGCGAGGGCATGTTCCTCTCGCCCGACGAGGTGCTGGACATCGCCCGCCGCGGCGCCGCCACGGGCTGCAAGGAGGCCCTGTTCACCCTCGGCGACCGGCCCGAGGACCGCTGGCCCGAGGCCCGCGCGTGGCTGGACGCGCACGGCTACGACGACACCCTCGCCTACGTGCGGGCGATGTCGGTGCGCGTCCTGGAGGAGACCGGGCTGCTGCCCCACCTCAACCCCGGCGTGCTCTCCTGGACGGACTTCCAGCGGCTCAAGCCGGTCGCCCCGTCCATGGGCATGATGCTGGAGACCACCGCCGAACGGCTCTGGTCCGACCCGTCCGGCCCGCACCACGGCTCCCCGGACAAGGAGCCGCGCGTCCGGCTGCGGGTGCTGGAGGACGCCGGGCGCTCCTCGGTGCCGTTCACCACCGGCATCCTGATCGGCATCGGCGAGTCCTACCGGGAGCGCGCCGAGTCGCTGTTCGCGATCCGCCGGGTCTCCCGTGCCTACCGGGGTGTGCAGGAGGTCATCGTGCAGAACTTCCGCGCCAAGCCCGACACCGCGATGCGCGGCATGCCGGACGCCGAACTCGAGGAGCTCGCCGCCGCGGTCGCCACCGCCCGGCTGGTGCTCGGCCCGTCCGTCCGCCTGCAGGCTCCGCCGAACCTGGTGGACGGCGAGTTCGCCCTGCTGATCGGCGCGGGCATCGACGACTGGGGCGGCGTCTCCCCGCTGACGCCCGACCACGTCAACCCCGAGCGCCCCTGGCCGCACATCGACGACCTCGCCGCCCGCACCGCCGCCGCCGGCTTCACCCTCCGCGAGCGGCTCACCGTGTACCCCGAGTACGTGCAGCGCGGCGAACCCTGGCTCGACCCGCGGATCCTGCCGCACGTCACCGCGCTCGCCGACCCGGCCACCGGCCTCGCCCGCGAGGACGCCCGGCCCGTCGGCCTGCCCTGGCAGGAGCCCGAGGAGCCGCAGACCGGCTCCGGCCGCACCGAACTCCACCACGAGATCGACACCGTGGGCCGCACCGGCGACCGCCGCGCCGACTTCGACGAGGTGTACGGCGACTGGCAGGTGCTGCGCGAGCAGGTCGCCGCAGGCGCCGGGGCGGGCGCGGGCGGCGCCCCGGAGAGGCTGCCCGCCGACGTCCGGGAGGCGCTCGCCGTCGCCGCGGACGACCCGACCCGGCTGACGGACGACCAGGCCCTCGCCCTGTTCGGCGCCGACGGCCCCGCCCTGGACGCGCTCTGCTCGATCGCCGACGCGGTGCGCCGCGACACCGTCGGCGACACCGTCACCTACTGCGTCACCCGGAACATCAACTTCACCAACGTCTGCTACACCGGCTGCCGGTTCTGCGCCTTCGCGCAGCGCCGCACCGACGCCGACGCCTACACCCTCTCGCTGGAGCAGGTCGCCGAACGGGCCGCCCAGGCCTGGGAGGTCGGCGCGACCGAGGTCTGCATGCAGGGCGGCATCCACCCCGACCTGCCCGGCACCGCGTACTTCGACATCGCCCGGGCCGTGAAGGAGCGGGTGCCCGGCATCCACGTGCACGCCTTCTCGCCGATGGAGGTCGTCAACGGCGCCACCCGCACCGGCCTGTCGATCCGCGACTGGCTGCAGCGGGCCAAGGAGTCCGGCCTCGACAGCATCCCCGGCACGGCCGCCGAGATCCTCGACGACGAGGTCCGCTGGGTGCTCACCAAGGGCAAACTGCCCGCCTCCGCCTGGATCGAGGTCGTCACCACCGCCCACGGGCTCGGCCTCCGCTCCTCCTCCACCATGATGTACGGGCACGTCGACACCCCCCGGCACTGGCTCGGCCACCTCCGGCTGCTCGCCGAACTCCAGCAGCGCACCGGAGGGTTCACCGAGTTCGTCACCCTGCCGTTCGTCCACACCAACGCGCCGGTCTACCTCGCCGGCGTCGCCCGGCCCGGCCCGACCGCCCGCGACAACCGGGCGGTCACCGCGATGGCCCGGCTGCTGCTGCACCCGCACATCCCCAACATCCAGACCTCCTGGGTGAAGCTGGGCGCCGACGGCGCCGCCGAGATGCTGCGCTCCGGCGCGAACGACCTCGGCGGCACGCTGATGGAGGAGACCATCTCCCGGATGGCCGGCTCCTCGTGGGGCAGCTACAAGTCCGTCCGCGACCTGGAGGCGATCGCCGAGGCCGCCGGCCGCCCGGCCCGGCAGCGCACCACCACCTACGGCGAGGTCCCCGCGGAGCGCCGCGCCGCCGCACTCGCCTCGGACGGCCACCTGCCGGTCCTGCTGCCCGTGCTGGGCTGAGGCCCGGCGGCGGCTCAGGCGATGCCGAGGCCGGCGAGGAGGGCGTCCAGGCCGACCCGGAACGACCGGTCGGCGGTGGGCCGGCCGCCCTCCTCGGCGGCCTGCACGAGCAGCGGGAAGGCGTCCCGGGGCAGGGCGGCCGCGGCGGACCGGCCGCCCTCGGCCGCGCCCGGCCCGTGCTCCAGCTCCAACGCCCCGATCAGGTGGGCGGCGACGGCACGCAGGGCGGGCGGACGGTCGGCCGCGTCGAGTCCGGTCTCGGCCAGCACCCCGAGGACGCTCTCCGCCCAGCGCAGTGCCGGCATGCACGCCGCCCGGTGCTTGACGGCCAGCGGCAGTGCGCCGGGGTGCGCGGCGACGGCCGCGTGCACGAGTTCGGCGAGCGACACGATGCGCTCGCGGGGCGTGCCGCGGCCCCGAGCGGCGGCGTCGAGCCGGTCGAGGACGGGGGAGAGCACCAGCTCCGCCACGAGGCACTCCAGCTCCTCGCGGTCCTCGACGTAGCGGTACAGGGCCATGGTGCGGCGGTCGAGTTCGGCCGCGACCGTGCGCATGGAGAGCGCCGCGAGCCCCTCGCGGTCGATCACAGCGAGGGCGGCGACGGCGATCTGGCGAGTGGTCAGCGAGCGGGGACGCGGCACGGCTTGACAGCGTACGCCATACGCCTACAGTTTTAGGCGTATGCCTTACGCCTAAGGAGTCCGATGCCCCGCCTCCAGACCGGCACCACCGCACCCGTCCGGCAGTTCACCGACGTCACCGGCGCACCCGCGGCCCGGCCCGGGCCGGAGGGGCTGCTGCACCTCCAGTTCCGGCGCTTCGCCGGCTGCCCGATCTGCAACCTCCACCTGCGGTCCTTCGCCCAACGGCAGGCCGAACTCGCCGCCGCCGGCGTGCGCGAGGCGGTGGTCTTCCACTCGCCCGCCGACGAGCTGAGGCCGTACGCCGACAGTCTGCCCTTCCCGCTGGTCGCCGACCCGGACCGGCAGCTGTACCGTGCGTTCGGCGTGGAACGCGGCGCCCGCGCCCTGCTGGACCCGAGGGTGTGGCCCACCGTCCTCCGGGCGCTCGCCCGCAGCGTTCCCCTGGCCCTCAGGGGGAAGGAACGGCCGCCCGCGGCCCGCCCGCTCGGCGGCCGGCTCGGTCTGCCCGCCGACTTCCTGATCGGCCCGGACGGGCGCCTGTTCGCCGTCCACTACGGCGAACACGCCGCCGACCACTGGTCGGCGGACACCGTGCTCGGGCTCGCCGCGCCGGTGCGCGTTGCGGCGGGCCGGGAGGCGGCCGGCGCCTGAGGGGTCGCCGTTCTCCGCCGACCGGGTTTGCCGGGCGGCGGAGGGGTGAGACGGCTCGCAGGCAGGGTGCCCCGCCCGGGCGGTGATGTCCCCGTCCCCCGTCCGCCGCGCGGGCGGGCGCCCCGCCGGAGTACAGACCCGGCCGCCGAGACGTGCATCTCCGGCGGCCGGGGCGGCTCCGGGCGGGGCCGCCCCCGGGGCCAACGCCGTGTCCGAAATCCGCCAGCCGACCGCCGGGTGCAGGCGGCACAGTGGAGACCGGCGGGCCCGCGCCCCGGGGCGCGGTACCGTCTGGACCAGCGGAAAGGACACACCACCATGACCCTGTACACGACCGTCGACAGCCCGGTCGGCCCCCTGCTGCTGGTCGGCGAGGAGTCCGCGACCGCGCCGGGCGGCACCGCGCTCGCCTCGGTCTCGCTGCCGGGGCAGAAGCGCGGCGCCGTCGTCCAGGACGGCTGGCGGCAGGACGACGCGGCCTTCCGCGTGGTGGCCGAGCAGCTGCGGGCGTACTTCGCGGGGGAGTCGACCGCCTTCGCCGTGGAGTGCACCGCGCGTGGCACCGACTTCCAGCGGCGGGTCTGGGCCGCCCTGGACGCCGTCCCGTACGGCACCACCACCACGTACACGGCCGTCGCCGCGGCCGCCGGGTCACCGGGCGCCGTACGGGCGGTCGGCGCCGCGATCGGGGCCAACCCGCTGCTGATCGTCCGGCCCTGCCACCGCGTGATCGGCGCCGACGGCTCACTGACCGGCTACGCCGGCGGCCTGCCCGCCAAGCAGCACCTGCTCGCCCACGAGAACGCCCGCCCGGCCCGCTGATCCGTGGGTCGGCGGAGTCAGTCGACCTCGGTGTCCGATTCGTACTGCCACCACAGGTCGATCCGGTAGGACTCGAGCACCTCGGCGTGGGCGGCGAAGACGTTGTCGGAGTCGGCTTGGCCCTCCGGTTCCGCGAGGCTGCGCAGCAAGGAGGCCTCCTGCTCGGCGGCGGCCTCCCTACCGCGCCAGGAGACCAGGGCGGCGTACACACCGGGCCGGGGCAGTTCGATGTCTCCAGCGATCTCGGGGGAGAACGCCCGAATGACCACTGTCCCGGTGGGGCAGTCCAGGACGGCCGGGCAGAAGGCGTCGCATTCCCCGAGGCTGGCGCCGGCCACCGGCCCGTCCCACACCCGCAGGACGATCTCGGCCGGCGAGGTGCCCTGCTTGCTGCAGAGGTAGAGCTGGGTTCCCGTGCCGGCCACGATCGTCAGGTTGCTCCGACGCACCGCGGCACCGTCCGGAAGGTAGGCATCCGAGTCATGCACGAAGATCAGTCCGTGGTCCGGCTTCGCCTCGGCGCGGAACTCAAGCGCCACAGCCATGGGTCCTCCTGTCCCTTTGTCACGGAGTGATGGTCACATAGAACGGGTCGCCGTCCAGAATTCGGTTGGCCGTGTACACGGCGAGGATCCTGGTGCCGCCCTCTTTGTTGTCGGCGGCATCGATCAGTCGGGACGAGTACCGCCTGGTCGGCGAATCGCCGCCCGCCGCAGCTCCCTCGTAGGTGGATGAGAAGGGGTACTCGTCGCATTCCAGCCCCGAGCCCGCGTAGTTGCCCCACACGTCTTCGCACGTCTTGATCGCCGCTGTCCGGTTGGTGTCCTGCTTCGGGCGGTCGATCAGGCGATGCAAGGGCTGCTTCTCACCGGGAACCGTCTTGCCGACAAAGGAGGGAAGGGTGCGCTCCGGTTGCTCTGAGCGTCCTCGATGACGTGATCCCCATACCGGGCATCACGTTGGCCTGGACGATCTGCAGGTTGCCCTGGTTGTACAGCGGTCCGCCGTCCGGAGACGTGTAGGTGAGCGTCCACGACGGCGACTTTTCCCAGTCCCTCAGGAGTTCGTCCTGACGGGCCGTCGGTGAGGTGTCTGGCAGGATGGTCCGCCGAATGACCGACAACGAGATCGACGACATCGACGACGGTGCGTGCCCCGAGTGCGGGGGCACCGTCGCCCCCGACGGGCGGTGCTGGGACTGCGGGGCCGACCGGCCCGGCTTCCGGGCGCACGTGGAGATCGGTACGGCGGGCGGGGCCGCGGGCGTGAGCGACCGCGGCCGGCACCGCGGGGTGAACGCGGACGCCATGGCCCTCGCCACTGCCGGGCCGTGGACGGTCGGAGTGGTCTGCGACGGCGTCTCCATGGCTCCCCGGGGCGAGCGTGCCGCCCGACTCGCCGCGGACGTCGGCGCAGCGGCCCTGGCCGCACGGCTGGCCGAAGGCGTCCTGCCGGAGACCGCCCTCGCCGAGTCCGCTCTCCGGGCCGGCCGGGCGGTGACCGCCCTCGCCGTCTCCCCGGGCGCCGCACCCGCCTGCACCTACGCCGCCGGCATCGCCGGACGGGAGGGCATCTGGAGCGCCTGGGTCGGCGACAGCCGTGTCTACTGGCTCCCCGACGAGGGCCCTGGGACGGCGCTCACCGAGGACGACACCGGCGAACTCGACGTCCTCGCGGCCTGGCTGGGCGCGGACGCCGGCGAGCCCGCGCCGCGGATCCGCAGCTACCGGCCGGCCGTGCCAGGCCGCCTGCTGCTCTGCACCGACGGACTCTGGCGCCACCTGCCGGACCCGGGAGCCCTCCGGACGGTCGCCGACCGCGGCGCCCGGCACGGGACCGCATCCGCCGGCCGGCCGCTGCTCGCCGGAGCGCGGGCACTGGTCGACCACGCCCTGGCCGCCGGCGGACAGGACAACATCACCGCTCTGCTGCTCCCGGTCGCCGCCGCGGCGCCCGGCCGGCCGGCCGCCACCGGCCCGGGCTGAGCGGGTGCCGGGCTGAGCGGGTACCGGGCCGAGGGGGTGCCGGGCGGTCCCGAATCCGGTTGCCCGGCGGCCCGCGCCGGTGGTCGAATCGCGCCGTGCTGATCCGTGCCGCCACCGCCCGTATGCTGCTCCGCCGCTTCACCGCGGACGACCTCGACGACCTCGCCGTCCTGCACGGCGACCCCGAGGTGATGCGGCGGATCGACGACGGGCGGCCGGTGCCGCGTCCGGTGGTCGAGCGCGAGACGCTCCCGGCGCTGCTCCGCGGCTATGCGGAGCTCCCGCCGGGGGAGGGGTGCTTCGCCGCGGTGGCGCGCGGCTCGGGGGAGTTCCTGGGCTGGTTCGCCCTGGCCCCGGCGAGCAGCCCGGGCCTGGACGGCGGCACGGAGCTCGGCTACCGGCTGCGGCCCGCCGTGTGGGGGCGCGGACTCGCCACCGAGGGCGCGCGGGAGCTCGTCCGGCTGGCCTTCGCCGAACTCGGCGCCGACCGGGTGGTGGCCACCACGATGACCGTCAACACCGCCTCCCGCCGGGTGCTGGAGAAGGCGGGGCTGCGCCACGTCCGGACCTTCTTCGAGGAGTGGCCGGAGTACCTCGAGGGCGCCGAGCACGGGGACGTGGAGTACGCCCTGACCCGGGAGCAGTGGCTCCGATCATCCCCCTGACCTGTGCGAACGGTTGCCGAGCGAGGCCGCGGCGGCACCGTCCGTGCACGGTGTGACCCACGCCATCCGCGGGGTGCCGGGACGGGGGTCCGGTGTGCGCGCGGTGTCCGCGGCCCCTCACGCGCTGCCGACGATGTGGTCCGGTTCACGGACGGTTTGCGGTGGTGCGGGTCACATCGGGGGGTGGGTGGCGGTGGTCGGGCCCGGGAAATGGGGGTCGGCTTTCGGTGGATACCGGTGGTAACCGGGGCCTGAGCTGCGGGTTCGTGGTCGAACCTTGTGTTGGGTGCGGGCCGTCCGTAACTTCGAATCCAGCGCGGCACACCGCCAAGGCCCCAGGGCCCGGCGGGTTCGGTGCCGGCTCACCCCATGAACCGCAGGCCGATCGGGTCTGCTGACCCGTGCCCGGGTGTCGTCCCGGGACGCTTGAAGGGAACCGCATGCTTTTCCGTAACGAGACCACCGCTGCCACCGCCACCGCGACCAAGCGCAGCAAGCGCGTGCGGATGGCCGTCATGGGCGGCGCGCTGGCCGTCCTGCCGGTGGCCGGCCTCGTGACGGCGACCTCGGCCTCGGCCGCCCCGGCCTCGACCTGGGACAAGGTCGCCCAGTGCGAGTCCTCGGGCAACTGGGCGATCAACTCGGGCAACGGCTTCTACGGCGGTCTGCAGTTCACCTCCGGTACCTGGGCCGCGTTCGGTGGCCACGCCTATGCGGCCAACGCGCACCAGGCCAGCAAGGCGCAGCAGATCGCCGTCGCGGAGAAGGTCCTCGCCGCGCAGGGCCCGGGCGCCTGGCCGGTGTGCTCGGTCAAGGCCGGCCTGACCAAGTAACACCCGCCTGCCGTACGCAGTCTTCAGCGGCCCGGACCGGCGACCCCGGACCCGGCACCCCGCACCCCCGCACGGCCCGCTCCCCGCACCCGGGAAGCGGGCCGTCGCCGTCCCCGGACACGGCCGCGGGCCGTCAGCCGTGGCGGCCGGCGAGGACGGGACCGAGCTGCGTCCGGGAGCGGATGCCGAGGACGGCGAAGACGTTCCGCAGATGGTGTTCCACCGTGCGGGGGCTCAGCGACAGCTGCCGGGCGATCTCGTTGTTGGTGGCGCCCTCGGCGGCCCGCCGCGCGATGTGCGTCTGCTGGGCGGTGAGGGCGGTCAGGTCGCGGTAGCGGGTGGAGCCGTTGTCGGCCGGACCGTCCGGTGCGGCGCCGGCGGCCCGCAGTTCACCCCGGGCCTCCTCCGCCCACGGCCGGGCCCCGCACCGCTCGAAGCCGTCCAGCGCCTCCTGCAGGTGGTGCCGGGCCCGCCCGGGGCGGCGCTGCCGCCGCAGAGCCTTGCCGAGCAGCAGCGAGGTGCGGGCGTGCTCCAGGACGGAGTCGGCCGCGGCATGCCGGGCCAGTGACTCCCGGTAGAGGCGCAGGACGGCGTCCGTGCCGCTGCCGTCCGCCTCGGCCAGCAGCGCCGCACAGCGCAGCGCCAGCGCCCGCGCGTGCGGGCCGGCCCCGGCGGCGGCCCACGCCCCGAACTCCCGGACGGCGGGACGGGCCTCCTCGCAGCGGCCGACCCGGACGCACACCTCGACCAGGCACGGGACGGCCGACAGCCGCAGCGCGAAGTGTCCCCGGGCGGGACCGGGTGCGACCAGGGCGAGCAGCCGGGCGGGCGCCCGGTCGGGCCGGTCCGCGGCGGCGTCGCGGCGGGCGCGTGCCCAGGCGGTGACCGCCCGGACGGTGGCCAGCCCGTTGGCGTCGGCCGTCCGGTCCGCCTCGGCGGCGTGCCGGGTGCAGGACTCCGCGTCCCCGCGGACGGCGGCGGCGAGGGCGAGCACCGCCTGGTGGTGGGCGGCGGAGTTGCGGCCACCCACCCGTTCGGCCAGGTCGAGGCCCCGGCGGGCGTGAAGCCCGGCCCGTTCGGGCAGTCCGGCGTACAGCTCGGCGAAGGCCAGCCGCTGCAGCAGGTGCGGGAGGTCGGCGTCGTGGCCCCGGGCACGCGCCCGTGCGACGGGCGGGCGGACGAGGTCGCGGGCGGCCGCGGCCTCGCCGGGGAGGGCGGCGCT
>NZ_BAAALD010000033.1:3855-16199 GCF_039528095.1 Kitasatospora arboriphila | reverse complement strand
GCCCGCCCGCCGCACCCCCGAGGGCGGCGGCCGCGGCGAGCGCCTGGGCGGCGGCCGCGGAGCCGTTCTCCACCGTGCTCTCCGTTTCGTGTTCCGGGGCCGCGTCCGCGACCGTGCGGCGCAGCGCGGGGATGCCCCGGCTGTAGTGCCGGTCGAAGGCGGCGGCGGTGCGGCAGGCGCTGGGCAGCAACACCGCCGGGACGGCCGTCGCCCCCGTGCCGACTGTGCCGGGTTGCGGCAGCAGGGCGGCGGTCTCGGCGCGGCAGCCCGCCAGGTCGCCCGCCGCCCAGGCGGCCTCGGCCGCATGCCGGCGGGCGTCGAGGGCGAGGTCGGGGTCGGCGGGGGAGAGCAGGCCGGCGGCGAGGGCGAGGGTGGCACGCGCCTGCGCGGCGGAGCCCTCGGCGAGTTCGACCAGGCCGGTGGTCCGGGTGGCGCGGCCGGTGGTGGGGCGGTCGGCGGGCAGACGGCGGGCCCGGTCGAGCAGCTGCCTGGCGAGGCCGGTCCGTCCGGCGAGCCAGGCCTGTTCGGCGGCGCGCGCGTACCGGTCCGCCGCGAGCGCGGACTGCGGGCCGAGTTCGGCGGCGAGCGCGAGGAGGGCGGCGAGCCCGCCGGGCAGAACGGTGACCCCGGCGTCCGGGGCGGAGGCGTGCCGGGCGGCTGCGGCCAGCGCGTCGGCGGCCGCGGGGTCGGGGGCGGGCGCGGCGGAGGCGGTGTGCCAGAGGTGGACCAGGTGCGGGCCGGTGCCGGCGGTGTCCGCGGCGAGCCGGCGGTGGGCCGCCCGGCGGTCGGCGGCCGAGGCCCGCTGGCGGACGGCGACCGGCCAGAGCGGATCGGTGAACCGCGGGCCGTCCGGGTGCTCGGCGACGATGCCGGCCCGCGCGGCCACCGTCAGGCCTTCCGGCCCGGTGCGTTCCGGCCCGGCCTCTCCCTGCCCGGTGGCCGACGGCAGGCGGGGTTCGCCCGGCCAGAATTCGGCGGCCTCCTCGGCGACGGCCAGGGTGAGCAGTCGGGCCTGCTCCGCGGTGGGCAGTAGCGCGAGTCGGCCGGTGTAGCGCCGCAGCAGCACGGTGGCGGGCAGCGGGGCGGGCAGTGCCTCCAGCCCGGAGAGCTGCGGCGGGGTGAGTGCGGCGAGCAGTTCGGCGAGCATGCCGGGGCGGCCGTGTGCGGCGTCCACCAGTGCCGCCAGGACGGCCGGGGCGACCGGGCCCGGGGCGGTGTCGCTCACGAGCTCCGCCGCGGCGGAGTCCGTCAGCGGGCCGAGTGCGAGGTGCGGCAGCCCGGCGAAGTGGTCGGCCGGGGCGGGCCGGCCGCTCGCGTCCGGCCGGTCGGGTGCGGTGCCGTGGTGGGTGTCGGCCGTGAGCAGCAGGGCGGCCGGGCAGTGCGGGCCGAGGCGGCGGGCGGCCAGGCCGAGGACGGTGCGGGAGGGGGCGTCCCAGTGCTGGACGTCGTCGACGACGAGCAGCAGGGGGCGGTGGCGGGCCGCCGCGCCCAGCAGGTCGAGCAGGCACCGGGCGAGGTCGGCCGCGGAGTCGGGCACGCGGGCCTGCGGTGCCGCCGGGTGCGTGGCCGCGGCCCCGAGCACGGCGGGGACGGCGGGCGTTCCGGGGGCGGTGAGCCGGGCGGTGAGGAGGGTGAGCGCCGCGTACGGCAGGCCCGTCTCGGCCGCGTGGCCCGGCGCGGTGACCACCCGCCCGCCGGCGGCGGCCATCGCCCGTGCGGCGCGGTGGGCGAGCGCGCTGCGGCCGCCGCCGGGCGGGGCGGTGACCAGCAGGCAGCCGCCCGTCCGGGCGAGGGCGCGGTCGAGCAGGGCGTCCAGCGCCCGGGGTCCGGGATCGCGTCCGTGCAACGGTCTGCCCTCTCTGGCCCGGCGGCGGTCGGTCGGTGCTGCCAGCGCAGCAGAGCGCCCGGGCGCGGTCCAGGCGGTACGGCCGAAGGCTGTCGGGCTGCCCACCGGCCGGGGTGCGCGGCTGGGCGGGTGCACAAGGCGGTGTCCGGTTGCGGGCACCGGTGGTTCCACCGATTCGCGGCGGGGCCGGGGCTGCCCAGACTGTGGCCGCCCTGACGTCCGGTCAGGGTTCCCCCACCCACCCCCTGGAGGTAGGGATGCGCCGGATTCTCGGCTCCCTGTTCCTGTGCCTGGCGGCGGTCACCGCGTTCGTGGTGCCGTCCGGGTCGGCCCACGCGGCCGGCCACCGCCCGGTGATCTTCGTGCACGGCTACACCGGCAGTGCGTCCAACTGGACGACCGCGCTCTCGGTGTTCACGGCGGGCGGTTACGGCTCCTCCGAGCTGTACGCCTTCGAGTACGACTGGAACCAGTCCAACCAGACCAGTGCCGCGCAGCTCGCGGCCTACGTCGACCAGGTGCGCGCCAAGACCGGCGCCGCCCAGGTCGACCTGGTCAACCACTCGATGGGCGGCCTGGTCACCCGGTGGTACGTGAAGCAGCTCGGCGGCCACACCAAGGTCGCGCACTGGGCCTCGCTGGCGGGCGCCAACCACGGCACCACCTACGCCGCGAACTGCATCGCCTACCCGTCCTGCCAGGAGATGTACCCGGGCTCGTCCTTCCTCGCCACCCTCAACAGCGGTGACGAGACGCCCGGCAGCACGTCCTACCGCACCTGGTACTCGCCCTGCGACGGCGTCATCATCCCGTACACCAGCACCGCGGTCAGCGGCGCCACCAACACCCTGGTCGCCTGCCAGACCCACATCGGCTTCCTGACCGACCTGTCGGTGCTGGCGCAGGTGCGCGGATTCGTCTCGGCCTGACCCACGCGCAGCACGTCCCGCCCCTCCGGGTGCCGCGGCGCCGGCCACGGCACCCGGAGGGGTGCGCCGCGCCGTCCGGGTGCCGGGCGGCGCGGCGGGTACAAGGGAGTGATGCGCGATCTGTGGACCAGGACCAGGAGTGCCGCCCGCCGGTGGATCAAGGACCCGACCGTCGCCCTGTACCTGCGGGCGACGGTCGCCGCCACGCTCTCCTACGCCGTCGCCGTGCAGCTCAGTGCCGAGCCGGCCCCGCTCACCGCGCCGCTGACGGCCCTGCTGGTCGTCCAGGTCACCGTGTACTCGACCCTCAAGACGAGCATCCGCCGGGTCAACTCGGTCATCGTCGGCGTGCTCATCGCGATCGGCTTCAGCGCGGTGGTCGGCCTCTCCTGGTGGAGCCTCGGGCTGATCATCCTGGCCTCGCTGGTGGTGGGGCACTTCGTCCGGGTCGACGAGTTCGTCAACGAGGTCGCGATCAGCGCCATGCTGGTGCTCGGCGTCACCCGCCTCGCCTCGCAGGCCTGGGACCGCGTCCTGGAGACCATGATCGGCGCCGGGGTCGGCCTCGCCTTCAACTTCGTCTTCGCGCCGCCCGTCTGGGTCGACACCGCCGGCGAGTCCATCGAGGACCTCGCCCGCCGGGCCCGCCAGCTGCTGCTGGAGATCGCCGAGGAGCTCGGCGGTCCGGCACCGGTCGAGCAGGCGGCCGCCCGGCTGCACGAGGCCCGCCGGCTGGACCAGGCGATCGCCGACGTGGACGCCGCGCTGCGCCAGGCCGAGGACAGCCTGCGGCTCAATCCGAGGGTCAGCGAGGGACTGCTCTCGCGCATCGTGCTGCGCACAGGCCTGGACACGCTGGAGATCTGCGTGGTCGTCATCCGGGTGCTCACCCGCTCGCTCACCGACCTGGCCAAGCGCCGCAACGGCGACGAGCGGCTCTTCCCCTCCGACGTCACCGTCTCGCTGGGCGAGCTGCTGGAGCACGTCGGCGGCGCCCTGGTGAGCTTCGCCGTGCTGGTCACCACCCAGGTCAGCCGCAGCGCCGAGGAGGCCGAGGACCGCCTCACCGCCGAGCTCGCCGCCGCCTGGGCCGTCCGTGAGAACGTGGCGCACCAGCTGCTGCGCCACGTCCAGGAGGACCCGGAGGCCTGGCAGCTCTACGGGTCGGTGCTCGCCGAGATCGACCGGATGCTCGACGAGCTCGCCCTGGAGCACCGCTCGCGCCGTCTGATGGAGGAGCTCGACCGGGCGTCGATGGCCAACGCCGAACGGATGGACCGGCTCGGCCGGTTCGCGGGGCTGCGCCGCCTCGCCCGCGGCGAGCGCCGCCGGACGGCCGGCCGGAAGGCCTGAACCGGCGCCCGAGGGGTCGGGCCGCGCGCCTTGAGGAGTTCTTAGGGTTCCGTTGAACCTCCGCTCAGCCACGCCTTCTTGACAGGTATAGACCAGTTTGGTTGAGTCCTCGTCAACCCCGCAACGGCGGCCCGGCACCCCTCTTCCGACGGTGTCCGCAGGCCCGCGTGCGCGGTCCCCTCCGTCCTCGATCCCGTGCGGCCCCCACCGCACCAAGGGGTGATCACGTGTCAGTGAAGCACCGTCTTCCGGCCAAGCGCCGGTTCATCGCGGCCGCCGCCGCAGGCGCGGCCGCGATAGGCCTCGCCGTCCTGATTCCCACGTCCGCCTCGGCCGGCACCTGTGCCTCGGCGTGGAACTCCTCCTCCGTCTACACCGGGGGCATGTCCGCCTCCTACAGCGGCCACAACTGGACCGCCAAGTGGTGGACCCAGAACGAGACCCCCGGCGGCGCCTCCGGCGTCTGGGCCGACAACGGCGTCTGCGGCGGCGGTGGCGGCTCCACCCCGACCCCGACCGGCGGCGGCAGCTGCGACTACCCGGCCTGGGTGGCCGGCCGCACCTACACCACCGGCACGGTCGTCAAGTACTCCAACGGCAACCTGTACCGGGCCACCCACGACAACCCGGGCTACGACCCGACGATCTCCACCTGGTACTGGGAGCCGTACAACTGCTCCGGCGGCGGCAGCACGCCGACCCCGACCCAGACCTCGAACCCGGGCGGATTCCCGGTCAGCGAGGCGCAGTTCAACCAGATGTTCCCGAACCGGAACTCCTTCTACACCTACGCGGGCCTCAAGGCCGCGCTGAGCGCCTACCCGGCGTTCGCCAACACCGGCAGCGACACGGTGAAGAAGCAGGAGGCCGCAGCCTTCCTCGCCAACGTCAGCCACGAGACCGGCGGCCTGGTGTACGTGGTCGAGCAGAACACCGCCAACTACCCGCACTACTGCGACTCCTCGCAGCCGTACGGCTGCCCGGCCGGCCAGGCCGCGTACTACGGCCGCGGCCCGATCCAGCTCAGCTGGAACTTCAACTACAAGGCGGCCGGCGACGCCCTCGGCATCGACCTGCTGCACAACCCCAACCTGGTGCAGACCGACTCCTCCGTCGCCTGGAAGACCGGCCTCTGGTACTGGAACACCCAGTCCGGCCCCGGCACCATGACGCCGCACAACGCGATGGTGAACGGCGCCGGCTTCGGCGAGACCATCCGCAGCATCAACGGCAGCCTGGAGTGCAACGGCGGCAACCCGGCCCAGGTCCAGAGCCGGATCAACGCCTACCAGAGCTTCACCCAGATCCTCGGCACCGTCCCGGGCAACAACCTGAGCTGCTGATCCGCACGCAGACGTGACACGGGCGGGGGCCGTACGGCCCCCGCCCGTGTCACGTCCGTGCGTCCGTAGGGACTGGCTCAGGGGCGGGCGTGGCGGACGTCGATGTTGCCCCAGCGGGTCCGGGCCCGGACCTCGACGGTGTCCTCGGCCTCCTCCGGCGGCGTCGCGTCGGAGAGCGAGTTGCGGACCCGCCCGCGCTCGGAGCTGACGTCCAGCCAGGCGGCGGTGCCCTTGCGGATGCCGACCTCGATGGCGCCGTAGGCCGTCTCCAACTGGACGGCGCCGCTCGCGACCTCGGCGACCCGCAGGGTGCCGTGGGCGGTGGTGGCGGTGACCGGGCCCTCGGCCCGCGCGATGTCGATGTCGCCGTTGGCGCCGCTCACCCGCAGCTCGCCGAAGGCGGTGCCGACGGTCGTGCTGCCGTGCGAGTTCTTCAGCACGGCCGGTCCCTCGACCGTCCCGACGCGCACGCTGCCGGAGCTGGTGGTGATCTCGGCCGCGCCCTCGACCCGGTCGACGGTGATCGAGCCGTGCGAGGCGGTCAGCCTGAGCGGTCCGGTGGTGTCCAGGCGGACGTCGCCGGCGGAGGTCTTGACGCGGACCTCGCCGAGCCGGCCCTCGCCGAGCACCTGGGTCCAGGAGCCGGTCACGTCGACGTGCGAGCCGGCGGGCAGTTCGACCGTCACGTCGACGGCGCCGGTGGGCCCGATCAGTGCGCGCTGCTTCGTCCTGACGGTCAGGACGCCGCCGGCGAAGGTCACCTCGGCCTGCTCGGCGGCCCGCACGTCCCGGTCCTTCTTGGGGTCGAGGGGCAGCACCTCGACGACCGTCTCGGGACGGTCGCCCGCGGTCAGCCGAACGGAGCCGGCTGCCACGTGGGCGTGGGCGGAAATCGGTTCGGGAGTGTCGTACGAAGGCATGGCTGTCCCGTCCTCCTGGCTCGTCAGGACGTCCCCGCTGGTGGGACGCGGTCTGGGTGAAGTGGTGCGGGTGGAGTGGTGCGGGTGGGGTGCTGCGGGGCGGGGGTGGGGTGCGGTCAGCGCACCCAGCCCGTGAAGCTCTGCCCGACGCTGCGGGTCCTCTCCGCCGTGCGCGGCGGCGTGCCGCCGTCGAGCGCGGCCGAGACGGCCCGGACGAGCCAGGCGTTGACCGACAGGCCCTGGCGGGCCGCGGCCTCCTCGGCGCGCGCCTTGAGGTGGGCCGGCAGGCGCAGGTTGACCCGGGCGGTGCCGCCCTCGTCGCCGTCGGCGGGCGGCTGTGCCGCGAGCGGTTCGACGGGCGCGGAGGCCGGCTGCGCGGGGCCGCTGCCGGCGGGCGGCAGCGTCACCACGAAGTCCGGGTCCAGCCCGCGCAGCCGTACGTCGACCGAGCCGGGGGCGAGCTCGCGGGTGATCTCGTCCATCGCGGCGGAGAGCACGTTGAGCATGGTCAGGCGGGTCGCCGACTCCAGGGGGGCGGTGAGCCGCTCGGCCAGCTCGCGGGCCTGGTCGCCGCCGGCCTCGGCGGCCACCGCGAGTTCGCGCCGCAGGGAGTCGACATACGGAGTGAGGTCCATGACGCCATAGTGGCACCATCGTGGCTCCATGTGCAAGCCCTTCTGTCGTCACCTGGGGGGTCGGTCAGTGTGCGACCGCTCTGACCTGCGGGAACGAGGATGGCGCGAGCTGGGCGACGGTGGTGTCGCGCGGAGGTCGCGCCGCTTCCGCGATGCCAGTTTGATGCCACATGGTGCCATCCGGCGTCACGTGGGAGGTGGCGGCCCGGATGTGGTGAGCTGGAGGGGCTGCCCGGCGCGGGCCGGGCAGCCGTCGCCCCGCCGGGAGGCCCGCGTGAAGCCGCGCACCGTGACCGCACTCGCCCTGCTGCCCCTGCTCGGCGCGGCCCTCGCCGGCTGCGGCTCGTCCGCCCCGGCCGTCACCGCCACCGCCACCGCCACCGGCTCCGGCCCCGGGGCCTCGGGCAGTGCGGCCGCCACCACGGTCGCCGACCGGCTGAACACGCCGTGGGGCGTCGCCCGGCTGCCGGACGGCGCCCTGCTGGTCGGCTCCCGGGACACCGGGCGGATCCTGCGCATCGACCCGAGGACCGGCGCGCGCACCGACGTCGGGACCGTCCCCGGTGTGGACGCCTTCGTCGAGGGCGGACTGCTCGGCCTGGCCCTCGGCCCGAACGGCCGGCTGTACGCCTACTACACGGCCGCCGACGACAACCGGATCGTCAGCTTCGCCTACGACCCCTCGCGGCCGACCGGCGCGCAGCTGACCGACCCCGCAGCCGTGCTCGCCGGCATCCCCAAGGGCGACAACCACGACGGCGGCCGGATCGCCTTCGGCCCCGACGGCCTGCTCTACGTCGGCACCGGCGAGACCGGACGCTCCGAACTCGCCCAGGACCGCAACTCGCTCGGCGGCAAGATCCTGCGGATCACCCCCGACGGCGCACCCGCGCCCGGCAACCCCTTCCCCGGCTCCCCGGTGTACTCGCTCGGCCACCGCAACGTGCAGGGGCTCGCCTGGGACGCGCAGGGACGCCTGTGGGCCTCCGAGTTCGGCCAGAACACCTGGGACGAGCTCAACCTGATCGAGCCCGGCGCCAACTACGGCTGGCCGGTCGTCGAGGGGAAGGCCGGCCGGTCCAAGTACACCGACCCGGTCGTCCAGTGGCGGCCGGCCGACGCCTCGCCGAGCGGCATCGCCTACGCCGACGGCGCGATCTGGCTGGCCGGGCTGCGCGGCCAGCGCCTGTGGCGGATCCCGGTGAACGGCGACGGCACGGCGGGCACCCCCGCCGCCGTCCTCGACCACACCGACGGGCGGCTGCGGACGGTGGTCGCCGAGCCGGACGGCACGCTGCTCGTCACCACCAGCAACACCGACGGCCGGGGCGACCCGCGCCCGGGCGACGACCGGATCCTGCGGTACCGGCCGAGCTGACGCCGGTGCGCCCCGTCGCGGGCGCTGCGCCGGCCGCTCCGCCGCGGGACCATCGAGTGGGGGTCGCTGCGGGGAGGTGCCGCATGGAGGAACCGGCCACCCGGGTCGCGCACCTGCCGGGCGGGCCGGTTCTGCCGTACGCCGAGCAGGGAGATCCCTCCGGGACGCCGGTCGTCCTGGTGCACGCCGTCGGCGACTCCTGGCGCGCCTTCGGGCCGCTGATGGCCCGGCTGCCCGCGGCGCTGCACGTGTTCGCACCGAGCCAGCGCGGGCACGGCGGCGCCGACTGCCCGCCGGCGGGCTACCGGCCCGCGGACTTCGCGGCCGACCTCGCCGCCTTCCTCGACCTGCTGGGCATCGACCGGCCCGTGCTCGTCGGCGCGTCCAGTGCGGGTTTCACCGTCCGCCGGTACGCCGCCGAGCACCCGGAACGCGTCCGCGGGCTGGTCCTCCTCGGCACGCCCGCGCTGCTGGCCGACAAGCCGGAGGCCGTCGCCGTCCGGGACGCCGTCTGCCGGATGACCGACCCGCCGGACCCGGCCGCCGTCCGCGCGATGGTGGAGTCGATCGTCGCCCGGCCACTGCCGCCGGACTTCGCCGACCTGATGGTGCGGGAGGGGCTGCGGGTGCCGGCCCGGGTGTGGCGGGACACCGTCGACGGGCTGTTCGGCGAGACCGGCCTCGACGGTCTGGAGCGGATCACCGCGCCCGCCCTGCTGATCTGGGGCGACCGGGACGGGATCCTGCCGCGGGCCGACCAGGAGCGGCTGGCGGCCGCCCTGCCGCGCTCCGAGCTCCTCGTCCACGAGGGCTCGGGCCACGTCGTCCAGTGGGACGACCCCGGGCGCACCGCCGCCGACCTGGCCGAGTTCGTCGCGACCCGCTGCGGTGGCGGCGGCGGTGGCGGGGGCTGCGGCGGTCAGGCCCCGGCGTAGCGGAACCAGTCGAAGTCGGCCCGGGTGGCCGTCGGGTACGGCGCGGTGGCGTACAGGCCGAGGTGGCAGCCGGTGAACCCGCCCGCGTGCCGGCTGCTGAGGATGCGGCCGTCCACCGTGCCGAGCTCGGGGGCCGCGCCGTCGGCGGGCCCGCAGCGGAAGGTGTACTGCTGGCCGCGGGCGACCGCGCCCAGGACCAGCGGGCCCGAGGCGAGCGGCAGTTCGGCCCGGACGGTGTCCCGCCCGCCGTCCCGGACGGTCAGCCGGGCGACCCGGCCGCCCGTGCCGTCGCCGTCCACCAGCAGCCGGACGTGGTGGTCCGGGTCGTAGTACGCCACCAGGCCGGCCTGCTCGCCGGGTGCGGCCGGTGCGAAGTCGAGCGCCGCCTCGGCGGTGAAGTCGGCGTGCTGCTGGCGGCGGCCGACGAAGCTCGGCGTCACCCGTTCGGCGAGGGTCTGCGACAGCAGCCGCAGCCGCAGGTGGCCGGGGCGTTCGTCCAGACTGTGGAAGGCCGCCCGCGGGGTTCGCAACAGGCTCCAGTGCGGGCCCAGTTCCGGCGCGTCGAAGTGGTCGACCGGGCCGGGCTCCGGCCACGGGTGCGGCGGCAGCGCGATCCGGGTGGACTCCTCCAGCCGGCCGCTGCCGGGGTTGACCACCGGCCAGCCGTCCTCCCAGACGACCCGGGCGACGAAGGTCTCCCGGCCGAGGTTGGCGTGCCCGCCGCCGCCGTACGGCCGGGAGGCGAGCAGCAGCGCGTACCAGTCGCCGGCCGGGGTGCGGACGAGGTCGGCGTGCCCGGCGCCGGTGACGGGGTGCCAGATCCCGAGGTGGCGGTGGGTCAGCACCGGGTTGCGGGGGTTGTTCCGGTACGGCCCGGTGAGCCGGCGGCTGCGGGCGACGGTGACGGCGTGGTCGTGCTCGGTGCCGCCCTCGGCGAGCACCAGCACGTAGTGGTCCTCGTGCCGGTACAGGTGCGGGCCCTCGGCCCAGCGGGCGTCGACCAGGGCGCCGCGGAAGAGCACGTGCTCCTCGCCGGTGAGCACGCCCCGGTCGAGGTCGATGCCGCGCAGCCAGATCTCCGTCCGGCCCTCCTCGTCGGTCGGGCGGGTGCCGAGCAGGTGGGCGGAGCCGTCGTCGTCGAAGAAGAGCGACGGGTCGAAGCCGGGCGCCCCGGGCAGCCAGACCGGGTCCGACCAGGCGCCGGCCGGGTCGTCGGCGGTGAGCAGGAAGGTGCCGTCCTGCTGCAGCCCGTCGACCAGGGTGCACACCAGGTGGAAGCGGCCGCGGGCGTGGTGCAGCGAGGCGGCGTAGAGGCCGCCGGAGGGGCGGACGCCGTCCAGGGCGAGTTGCCCCGGGCGGTCCACGGCGTGCCCGATCGGCCGCCAGTGCGCCAAGTCCCGGCTGTGGAACAGCGGGAGGCCCGGGAAGTACTCGAAGGAGGAGGTGACCAGGTAGTAGTCCTCGCCGACCCGGCAGACCGACGGGTCGGGGTGGAAGCCGGGCAGGACGGGGTTGCGGGCGTCCTGGTGCGGCGGCGCGGCCCGGTCCACGGGTGCGGACATGGGTGCCTCCGAGAGCTCGGGTGGACGGCGGACGGGGACGGTGCCATGGGGGCATGGGGTCATGGGGTCATGGGTCGAAAAGTTTCGGAAATGTTTCCGATCGAACCGGTTCGACCGTACGGCGGCGGTTTCGCCGCAGTCAAGGCCCGCCGGGGCAGGACGGCCGGTCCCGGACGGAGGGCCGCCGGAGCCGGCCGAGCGTACGTTGGAGGTGCGGCACCGCTCGGCCCCGCCGCCCCGGTAGCAGGAGGTGCCCGATGGCCAGCCCGGAGAACGGCAGTCCGGAGAACGGCAGCGGGGAGCTCGACCCCATGAAGGCCGAGGCCTTCGCCGGCCGGATGGTCGACGTCCTCAACGGCGCCGCCCTCGCCCTGATGACCAGCGTCGGCCACCAGGCCGGCCTGTTCGATGCCATGGCCGGCTCCCCGCCCGCCACCAGCCCCGAGCTGGCCGCCCGCACCGCGCTCGACGAGCGCTACGTCCGCGAATGGCTCGGCGGCATGGTCGTCGGCGGCATCGTCGAGTACGACCCGGCCGACGGCACCTACCGGCTGCCGCCCGAACACGCCGCCTCGCTGACCGCGGCCGCCGGCCCCGACAACCTGGCCGGCATCATGCAGTACGTCGGACTGATGGGCGAGGTCGAACAGCAGGTCGTCGGCGCGTTCCGGCACGGCGGCGGTGTCCCCTACTCCGCCTACCCCCGCTTCCAGGCGCTGCAGGCCGAGGAGAGCGCCCGGGTCTACGACCTGGCCCTGGTGGACACCATCGTGCCCCTCGTCCCCGGCCTGACGGAGCGGCTGCGGGCCGGCATCGACGCGCTCGACGTCGGAACCGGCCAGGGCCACGCGCCCGTGGTCCTCGCCGCGGCCTTCCCCGAGAGCCGATTCCACGGCCTCGACCAGTCGGAGGAGGGCATCGCGGTCGGCCGCTCCCAGGCCGAACGCCGCGGCCTGGCCAACGTGACCCTCGCCGTCGGCGACTCCACCGGGATCGCCGGCACGTACGACCTGATCACCGCCTTCGACGTCATCCACGACCTCGCCGAACCGGCGGCCACCCTCGCCGCGATCGCCGCCGCGCTGCGCCCCGGCGGCACCTTCCTGATGGGCGACATCGCCGCGTCCAGCCGGCTGGAGGAGAACGTCGGGCACCCCTTCGGCCCGGCGCTCTACTGCTTCTCCGTCTTCTACTGCATGACCACCTCGCTCAGCACCGGCGGCGCCGGACTCGGCACCGTGTGGGGCGAGCAGACGGCCCGTCGGATGCTCGCCGAGGCCGGATTCGGCGAGGTCGAGGTGCGGTCGGTCGAGGGCGACCCGCTCAACGTCTACTACGTGGCCCGCAAGGACTGACGGCCCGTCCGATCCGGCCCGACTCCCCCGTGTGGCGGCGCGCCGCGCGGGCAGACGCCTCCCCGGGGCCGGCCGCCGCGGCGGGGCG
>NZ_BAAALD010000033.1:0-3845 GCF_039528095.1 Kitasatospora arboriphila | reverse complement strand
CCCCCCCGCGCCCCCCCCGCCCCCGCCCGCCGCGGCGGCGGCCCCGGCGTGCTGCACACCACCGAGGCCGCCGAGGCCGTCGGCGCGCTCGCCGGCCTCACCGCCCGGCTGCCCGAGCTCCTCGACCGGCTCGAAGCCTTCCTCAGCAGCGAACAGGCCGCCGGCCGGATCGCCCCCGACCCGGCGGGCGCCGACGCCTACGACGCCATCCGCACCGCCCGGGACGCCCGCGAGCAGCTCTACGAGGCCAGCCGCACGGCCGCCCTGCTCGCCGACTCCATGGCCGCCGCCGCCGGCACCCTCGCCCCGCTCGGCGGCCCCCGGACCGCCGGCGGCCCCACCCTCCCGCACGCCTGACCGGCGGGCCGTGCGCTGCCGCGTTTGGCCGCTCCCCACGGTGTCGGCTCCGCGCTGCTGTCGCCCGACACGCGGGCGCCCCGGACAGGCGGACGGTGCCCGGACCTCGGCCCCGGGGCACAGCTGTCCTCCGGGCAGGCCCGTCGCGGGCGGCGCCTGTCCGCTGTCCCGTCGGTGCGCCGCGCGCTGCCGCCCCCGCCCTTGCCGACGCGTGTGCCCGGTGCGCCCTCCGTCGCCCACCCCCGTCCGCGGAGCGTGCCGGGCCGCGGGCAGAATGGCCTGATGAACGGGGACGGGGACACCACGACCGCAGGACACGAGCCGAGACCGCCGCTGACGGCGGCGCTGAGCGGTGCCGAACTGCTGCGCTGGTACTGGACGCTCGAAGAACTCACCGCACTGGCGCGGGAGATGGGCGTCCGCCGGGGCGGCGGCAAGCCGGCCCTGACCGCCGGGCTGGCCGCCGCGCTGGACGGCGGGCCGCTGCCGGACGCGCCGCCGCCGCGCCCGGCCCGGACGGCACGGCAGCTCGCCGCGCCGGTCGACGGCGACACCGTGATCCCCGCCGGCCAGCGCTGCAGCCAGGTGCTGCGCGCCTGGTTCACCGCACAGATCGGGCCGTCCTTCCACTTCGACGCGCACATGCGGGCCTTCGTCGCGGAGAACGCCGGCCGCACCCTCGCCGACGGCGTCGGCCACTGGCACGCGACCCGGGCCGAGGCGGCCGAGCCGCAGGAGGTCGGCGCCCAGTTCGAGTTCAACCGCTTCCTGCGGAGCTGGCACGCCGAGCACCCCGCCGGCACCCGCGACGAGGCGCTGGACGCCTGGCGGGCGCACCGCTCCCGCCCCCGCGACGCCGCGTCCCACTGAGCGACCGTCAGGGAGCCGGCGGGGAAGTCCAGTCGGCCGCCACGTGACCGAGCCGGACCCGCTGGGGGTGGTCGCCGACCGGTGTCGAGGCGGTCTTCCGGCCGGTGGCGAAGTCGATCTCGGTGATCCGGTCGGCCCCGCTCTCGGAGATCACGCAGGAGGCGCCGTCCCCGCTGACCGTCGCCCAGTACGGCTTCGAGGCGGCGACCAGCGGGCCCTCCTTCAGGGTGGTGCGGTCGACGACCGTGGCGTAGTCGTCCATCGTCCCGGCGACGCACAGGTGCGCGCCGTCGGGGCTCATGGCCAGTCCGTGGTGCCGCGAGTCGTTGACCCAGGTGGTGCGGTCCGGGTTCGTCGCCGGGTTCCCGGGCAGGTCGGCGACCCGGGTGATCCGGTCGGCGGCGACGTCGTACTCCAGCACGCCGTTGAAGAACGACACCTGGAAGTAGAGCATCGAGCCGTCGGGGCTGAACGCCACCGGGCGGACGGCGTCCGAGAGGTCCTGGCGGCCGATCGCGTCCAGCCGCTGCCGCATGTCGATCACCTTCACCTGGCGGAAGGTCTGCGCGTCGACCACGGTGATCCGCCGGTCGCCCTTCGTCCAGTCGAGCCACGGCGCGTCGAGGGCGGTGGTGACCTCGCCGATCGCCATGTTCCAGATCCGGGTGCCGCCGTCGGTGAAGACGTTCTCGTGCGGCTTGTCGCCGGTGGCGAAGGAGCCGAGCTGCCGGCCCGTGCGGATGTCCAGCACGTGCACGGTGTTGGCGGTCGACGCGGAGACCGCCACCCGGGTGCCGTCCGGCGAGACCGCCATGTGGTCGGAGCGGTAACCCGACACCGGGAAGCGCCAGTTGATCCGTCCGGTGGCCAGGTCGATGGAGACCACGTCGGCGAAGCTCGGCCGGGAGACCACCATGGCCGAGCCGTCCGGCGTCGAGTACATGTCGTCGACGAACTGGTCGTGCCCTTCGCCCGGGCCGAGCCGCACCCCGAGGAAGTACGCCAGCTTCACCGGGTTGAGGTAGATCTCGGCGAGCCGCTGCGCCTTGTCCGGGACGACGTCGATCCGGCCGATCCGGGCGAGTGCGCCGGTGGACTCCACCACGTCCGCGGTGCCGTCCCAGTTGTTGCCGACGAAGAGCACCTCGCGCAGTCCGTCCGCCCGGGCCGCGGCCGTGGCCGCGGTCGGCAGCGGGGTGGCGCCGGCGCTCGCCGCCCCGGCGGTCAGGGCGAGCGCGGCGCCGGTGGCGAGCAGGGCGCGGCGCAGTCCGGCGCGGTGCGGTGCGGTGCGGCGCGCGGGGCGGGCGGGGGAGCGGTGGGCGGGTCGGGGCATCGTCGTTCCTTCCGGGTGGTGGTCCAGGGAGGATCTGAAAACGAGCACATTCAGATTTGCTACTTGAAAGTAACGACGGGTGGGTGTCCCGACAAGACGGCGGGCGCGGGAAAATGAGGGACCGTCGACAACGGGGGGTGCGGTGGCAGGCAGGCTGAGGCAGCCGACCGGGCGGTACGCGGGCCGGTCCGCGGAGGACCGGCAGGCCGAGCGCCGGCGGCGGTTCCTGGCCGCGGCGCTGCAGCTCTTCGGCGACGCGCCGGGCTACCGCTCCACCACGGTCGCCGCGCTGTGCGAGGCGGCCGGGCTGTCGAGCCGTCAGTTCTACGAGGAGTTCCGCACCCTGGAGGACGTGCTGGCCGAGCTGCACCTCCAGGTCAACGACTGGGCCGAACAGGCCGCGCTGGCGGCCCTCGCCGAAGCCGGGGGGCTACCGGTCGCCGAACGCGCCGCGGCCGTCTTCGGCGCCTACGCGGCGCACGTCACCGGCGACCGGCGCCGGCTGCGGATCACCTTCGTGGAGATCATCGGCGTCAGTCCGCGCCTGGAGCAGCAGCGGCTGGCCCGCCGCTCCCGCTGGGTGGACCTGCTGTGCGCGGAGGCCACGGCGGCCGTGGCCCGCGGCGAGGCGGTGCCGCGCGACTACCGGGTCGCCGCCGCCGCGTTCATCGGCGGGGTGAACGGCCTGCTGCACGACTGGGCCGAGGGCTGGGTGGAGGCCACCCTCGACGAGGTCGTCGCCGAACTGGTCCGGATCCTGCTGGGCATCCTGGACGCGCCGCCGGCGGCGGCCGGCTGACCGTCACCGGTCGGCCGAACGCCACCGTGCCGGGCCGCCGTCGAGGTGCGGCGGGCCTCAGCCGTGTGCGGCCGCGTGCTCGGCCGGTTCGAGCAGGGCCTCCAGGCCGTGCGCGGCCTCCGCCGTGCACAGCGCGGTGGTCAGGGCCAGGCCGGCGAAGGCGGCGGCCGTCCTGCCGTTCCTCGGCGGCGCCACCGGCACCCTCACCGTCGGCGCGATCAGCAGGCCCCCGGCGGGCGCCGGCAAGGACGGCGGCAGCCGGGAGGTCTCCCCGGAGACGCTCGCCCGCTCCGGGGAGTTTCGTCGGGGAGTCCCGCCGGAGCGTCGCTACCGGCGGACCGGAGGGGCGACGTCCACCGCCTCCGCGGTGCCCCGGCAGCCGCATCCGCCGCCGCCGCGGCCCCGGGGGCCGCACCCGCGGGCGGCCCGGCGGGGGGCCGGCCCCCCCCCCCCCCCCCCCCCCCCGGGGGGCGGGGGGGGGGGCGC